>JBDHYM010000076.1:0-12621 GCA_039811405.1 Flavihumibacter sp.
GCTTTTACAAACCGGGTGATCTGTTGCTGCAGGGGAGATATTTCTTCCTGTATCTGCCGGAGAGAGGTGCCGATTTTCCCGATCCGGCTCCGGCTGCCGATGTTTTCCACCTTCACCACGGCGAGTCCCGAAACCACCAGCGTGCCGCTATACACCTCGTTGTGCTCCGCATCGCTGCTTTTGAACACGGAAAAACTTTCGCCCGTAAGCGATGCCTCGTTAACGGAGAAATCGTTGCTATGCAAGATCCTGCCGTCGGCATTGATGATCTTGCCTTCTTCAACGATGCAAAGATCGCCCACGGCGATTTCGTTTGTCGGAATTTGGATAACCCGGCCGTCGCGTATAACAACGCTCAACGGCTCACTCAGTTTCTCCAATGCTTCCAGGGCTTTTTTGCTGCGATTGTCCTGGTAAAACGAAATGGCCGATACGGCTACAATCGCCGCAAACATAAAACCGGCCTCTGCGTAGTTGCCTACCAACAGGTATATGATGGAGATAACCACCAGCAGTATCAGCATCGGCTCTTTCATGATATCGAGCAGCAAGCTGTACCAGGCGCTCTTTTGCCCCTGCGCCGGCTGGTTATAACCGAACTTCTCCCGCGATGCCTTCAACTCTCCTGCAGAAAGGCCTTTCAGGTTACCGGGAATATTATATGTCATAAGAGGAATTCATTGGAAACGCTATTTGAATTGAAGCGTTACAGGCCGGCCATCGTAACGACACTCTTTTATTTCGCCCGACGGCACCAGCCTTACCCTGAAGCTGCGCTTTACCGGCACATCGGTAGATCCCTGCGGCGCCCCCGGTTTCAGCGTCAGCTTTTTTTCACGATCGTTCCACTGCATATATATCCAGTTGCCTTTGCGTTGCAGGTAGTCCTGGCTTTGGCCGTCGTCATCGTACAAGGTGAAGCTGCCGTCGGCGCCTGTATATACCTGCAGGGTGGTAGGCGTCGATACTGGTTCGGCAGCATACTGGCGAACGGTATCAAGCGGAATAATGGCGCCCGCCCGCACATAGATGGGCATGACCGAAAGATCTACCGCTTTCGATATGAATTGCGCGCCCGGCAGTTTTTCTTCCGTCCACCAGTCGTACCAATCGCCAATGGGCAGGTACAGCTTCCGCACTGTTGCGCCTTTTTCGAAAACCGGCGCGATCAGCAGGTCGCGCCCCCACAGGTATTCTGAACCGATGGCGGCTGCCGCGGTATCATGCGGGTATTGCAGCCATAGGGCGCGCATCAGCGGTAGTCCGCCCGACCTTGCTTCCCAGGCCAGCGTGTAGGTGTAGGGCAGCAGCCGATAGCGAAGCTCATCATACTGCTTCACGACGGGTTCGATACGTGCATCATTGAGCGCGTCTGCCGGCGGCGGCCGCCTGTCTTCAATGGGGTCCATGCCCGATTGGCCCCAGCCCCAGGGCAGCCTGGTTCGCCAGGTGCGGCCATGCGAGCGGAACGATCCGCAAAAGCTGCCGAACTGGAACCACCGTGCATACAATTCACCGGTCGTTTCATTGCTGGAATAAAAGCCGCCGATATCCGACCCCCAGTAAGGGCCGATGCTCAGCGAATAGTTAAGGCCTACGGCAATCTGCGCTTCGAGCGTTTTCCACGATGATTCGGTATCACCCGACCACACCCATCCGCCCCATTGGGCAATGCCGGGATAGCCGTTGCGCTGCAGGCTCCAGGGCCGCTTCTGCGGTTCCGTAAACAGCGATCCCTGGTAATACAACTGGTGCCGCCTGATGCGTTCGTGCAAATTGAACCAGTCGCCCTCATCAGGCCAGAAAGCATCCACTCCTTTTTTTACCAGCGCCTCATGCTGTTGCCAGTAAGGTTGTATATGACCGGGTCGCAATGTTTCTCCCCGCTGCGCGGGAATACTGCCCTCGAGGGTGGGCAGGCTGTCGCGGTCCCAGGGAACCATGTGCAGCACCACCTTAACATTACGGTTGTGCATCTCCGTTATAAAGGGGCCGATATCGCCGTTTTTGAAAACGGCCGGGTGCGGCGTGAACGAAGGCTGGGGAGTATTCCATCCCAGCGGCGCAAAACCGGTGCCGAGGTATATAACCGCATCCAGGGGAATTTTTTTGCTGCGGAAGGTATCCACCACCTCCTTCATCTGCTCTTCATCGCGAAGCGTGCGGTGCGATTGCATATAACCCAGTGCCCATTTGGGCGGCAGCGCCGCGGGCCCTGTAACAGTGGCAAAATCTTTCATCAGCAAAGCAGGCTCGCCGGCATCGAACACAAAAAGGTCATACAACCCGGGGGCGCTGTTCTCCACGGGCGGAAGCCCCTTGCTTGTTTGCAGGTCCTGGTCTTTTTCATTTTGCGGAATACTGTCTGCCGTCGCCGGTTTTCTGGGTATCAGCAAACCCTCCTGCCGGTCGCGGAGGTCAACGAGCATCCAGGGCGTAACGGCAAACAGGCCCCAACCGCCCGTACCTGCCAGCATGGCAACCGGATTACGCGACCCATACGCATTGCCCTGCCAGCGGGGCTGCATGCTGTCGATTGCACCACGGCGGTCATATTGCACCGGCAGTGTATGCCAGTCGGCGCCACGAGGGGGCTGGGGACCGCCCTCTCCCATTCCCAATATGGGCCGGTTGCCGGTAGCAAAATGAACAACGCCGGCTGAATCGAACACGAGCGACTGCACCTGCCGGCCCTGTGCATTCGTAATAGTGATCGTCAGCGGATGGTTGCTCAGCTTCACCAGCAGGCTGCCCATTTTTTTCTGTATGGGAGAAGAAAACGCACGCAGATCGACAAGGGCCGGGCCTGATGAGAGGTCGGCAGCAATGGCGGGTGAGTATGGAAAATCATTTTTGTAACCCGGCGGCGTCAGCGTGATGCGCAGCGCCCGGGGCGTTACCTGGCGAATGGCGAGCCGTACCTGTTGTCCGTTCACCCGGATCTGCTGACCGGTGGCCGGCGCCGCCAACGCAGCCATGATGCCTAACGGTAATACATAACGTAACAATAATCGCATTATACAGTTTTCTTATGTGCGCGAAAAACTCGTATAAATTACGACTCTTCTCTTCACCGGCAAGCACAGTTACCTGTTATTCGCCGCCCTCCCTTCAGGGTTTAAAGCTGAGTACTGTCTGGTAATCGAGAAAAAAAGGCGGCACCAGTCCGCAGGTGTTCGACAAAGGCAACAGTTCTTCGGGCAGGTGAAAGCCAAGCGTTTCTTCCATGAATACCCGGCGCGCCATGCAACGTTCATAACAATCGGGGTAGTTATCTGCCAGCGACTGCTGCAATGTTTTGTTGGCCACGACATACCCATCTTCCATGCGTGAAGAGAAATATTGCCTGGAGCGGGGGATGATATCGAGCTGGAAATACATACCCGAGCGAATGGTATCGGCAGACCGTTCATAGACCGGCGAGCTCACCCATTCTTCAAAATGGATAAGATGACCGGGATTCAGGAAAACGGCAAAGCGGTCAAAGGGCAACAGGTCTTGTATGAGCGCATATATATCACCGCCCGTCGCACCGATGCGAAGCGCCTGCAGCCAAGCGGCACAGGCCCTGAAATAGGGCGCTGCAAAAGCAGGAACATAATCCCTGGCGGCTTCGGGCAATTCACCGGCATCTGCTGCCGCCCAGCCGGCACGGCAGATGTTGCTGCCCCAATAAGAAAGGTTGGTGGAGCAAGGGTCGCCGCGGCGGATTACGCCACCCGCGGGGCTCGACAGCCCGATATGCTGGTTGGCTTCGCTCTTCAGCCCTACGTGACAACCCAGCGGGTAGCCGGTGTACCTATACTGCTGCGCCATATCAAAATCGGTGATCCCCACCTGGAAATTCCGCAAAAAATGGATCATGCCCTCCGAAGCCATGGTATTGGAGAACTCGAACTGCGCTATCTCGAAAGCCGAGCAATTGGCTTTCAGGCCATATTGCGGCGACATAAAAATATCAGTAGCGTTTTCTACGGCATCATAGCCGCAACGGCCGCGCAGCGTATCGGCAATAAAGGCCGGCATATCCAGCATTTTTTCCGGGTGTTCAAACTCGGCGGCGCCAAAGTATTTCCAACCCGCGCAGCCGATTTTCGCGCCTTTTGTAATGCCTTCGCTTTCGAAAATGGCAGCCAGCGGGCGGCTGTCGCTCCGCGGCTGGCTGAGCAGTGAAAACGGCTGGTATCTTTCATACCGCAACTTCCCGGCCTGGTAAAGCGGCGATACCGCCAGGTGCGATACACATTCATTGCCTACCAGCAGCAACGGGTCGCCGGTGATGCCAAGCACCAGCAGCGCTTCTTCAAAACGGGGATCAAAATGCACCAGGTAAAGCAGGTTTGCAAAATGCTCGCGGTCGCCATACAGCACCAGGTGGGTGTACCTACGGTCATGCATAAACGCCCTGCAGCGTTCGATCCTTTCGGTCAGTTCCTGCACGGGGGGAAATATGACCGGTTTTCCTTCGCCGAATGAAGGCCATTCCAGCTTCTTCAGATAAACTTCCTGCGCTGCCGTCATATGAGTCACTTATAGTTGTTTGTATTTCGGGGGTACCAGGAAATGAATGATCAGCCAGGCCAGCAGGTACACGGTACCGCAAAAAATGAAAAGCGCCTGGTAGCCTAAAATAATATTTCCCTGGCCTTTATAAAAATCAAGCAGGTGGCCGGTGACCAGCGGGAACAGGATGCCGCCCAGCGACCCGGCCATACCGCCGATACCGATCACCGAGCTCAGCGTATGCCGCGGGAACATGTCGGAAGCAATGGTAAAAATATTTGCGCTCCAGGCATTGTGTGCGGCCGCGGCCAGGCTGATAAGGAACACCGCCATCCAGATATCGTTCACACGGCTCGCAAATGCCACCGGCACCACGCAAATGGCCGCAATGAGCAATGATATACGGCGCGCCTTTACCGCAGGCACACCCTTCCTGATCAGCCAGGAAGAAAAATAACCGCCGCCGATGCTGCCTACGGTAGTGGCTGCATATACGACTACCAGGTGCAGGCTGGGTTTGCTGAGGTCGAGCGCGAAACGCGACGAAAAAAAGGAGGGCATCCAGAACAGGAAGAACCACCAGATGGGGTCGGCCAGGAATTTACCGGTGATGAATATCCAGGTTTCCCGCATACCGAATAATTTTCCCCAGCTCACGGCCTTGTTTTCCTGCCCGGTATTTTCTTCTTCATCGCTGTTAATATGTTGCAGCTCGGCAGCCGACAGCCCCGGCATACGTGCCGGCAGCGCATAGAAAACAATCCAGCATACCAGCCATATAAAACCCAGCGCACCGGTAATGATAAAGGCCCATTGCCAGCCGAATGAAGCCAGTAAAAGGGGTACCAGCACCGGCGCCACGATCGCACCTACGCTGGCGCCCGAATTGAAGAGGCCGGTGGCCAGCGCGCGTTCTTTGCGCGGAAACCATTCCGCTACCGTTTTGATGGCGGCCGGAAAATTACCCGCTTCGCCGATACCCAGCAATCCGCGGGCAATCATGAAACCACCGGTGGTGGACACAAAAGCGTGTACCATGGCAGCAAGGCTCCACACCACCACCGATACCATGTAGCCGCGGCGGGTACCGATGGTATCGATCCATCGCCCGAAGAACAGCAGGCCGATGGCATAAGTAAATGAAAAGGCCATGACCATTCTGCTGAAATCGATTTCGCTCCACTGGAATGTTTTTTCCAGGGTGGGTTTCAGCAAACCAATCACCTGCCGGTCGAGGTAATTGATGGTGGTTGCAAAAAACAACAGCACCACCACTACCCACCGGTAGTTTCCTTTGTCTTTTGTTTTTTGCAACAGGGTGCTTTTCTTCAACATGGTATTAGGTTGAACGGGAGGGCGACAGGGGAATGGTAATTTCCGCACGCATTTTTTCCAGTATGCCGTTATTGGTTTCGACCAGGTGTTGCACTGAACCTGCCCGGTACCATTCCAGGAACCTGTCCTGGTGGTAAAACGGTTCAGGCGTCAGCAGTTCGTTCTCCAGGTAGGTAAGCAACGAAGAGTAATAGCTGTCAGTTTCCGCCTGGATCAGGATGCGCGCCCAAAGGGCGTTGTATTCATTCAGTTGCCGGTTGATGGTTTCTATATACCGCGGATGGGCGGCGGCAGGCAATGCTGTTGTTTCCAGCACGGCATCGACAAAACGGCCGGCGCCGCCATCGGTATTGGGAGGTTGCTTTTGCAGCAGTGCAGCGATCGTGGGACTAATATCAGTATGCTCGAAATAAGTGAGCTGCCGCCCGCGGGCGATACCAGGTCCGTGAAACAGCAGGGGCGTCAGTGAGCTGTCGGGATCGATCACCGGGTGCCATCCTTTTATGCTTTGTCCGTGATCGCCGGTTACGATCAGCAGGGTATTCTCCAGCCACCTTTTTTTCTCCAGGAAAGAAACCAGCCGTCCCAATTGCCGGTCGGCTTCTTTCAACGCTGCCGCATACGGCGAGCCTTCTCCCCAGATATTCCGGTAATAGGGTTTATCGGGAGTGGTCATGGTGAGAAAGCGTCCCTCATTACCGGGTGTCTGCAGGTGAATGCGCAGGTAACGAATGGGCAGGCGGTCGAGCATTTCCAGGGAATGTGCCACCAGGGCTTCGTCGGTATAACCGGGATGCTGCAGGCAGATATCGAAACCGCGGGTGACCGTTTCATACGCTTTCGAATTGACCATAAAGGCGGTTGGCTCGCCGGCGCCGAACATATCCTGCAGCATGCGATTGTCTTTTTGAACAAATACGGTGCCTTCCTGCAATACGGGGTTCGGAAAAGAAGTGCTGTGCAACCGCCCGTACTCGCCCACGGTAGGGTGATGGGGAATGATCAGGCACGACTGCCCGATGCTGGTGCCGGCAGCGGCCAGCGCCTTGTATTGCACCATGTCCAGCTTCGCGGGCGCTTCCCAGTGCATACCGTCGATGATAAATACAATAACCCTTTCTATGCTCATAACCCGCTAAATTAGTTTTTATCCATCCCTTCGTCCCAGCACTGCGCCTTTTTCAATGGGCATCACATTTTCGGCATATATCTTCAGCCAGTTGTTCTCGAGCTTGCGTACGGGCGGGCGCCAGGCTGCCAGCCGTTGCGTGTACAATACGGGATCGATCTGCAGGTCGATCGTCCGCGCAGCGAGATCGATTCTGATGGTATCGCCTTCTTCCACGATGGCCAGCGGTCCGCCGCAGGCTGCCTCCGGCATTACCTGCCCGATCGTAATGCCTTTGTTCAGCCCCGACAATTCGCCATCGGTCACCACGGCCACGGTAGCGCCTTTCCCGGCGCCGCTCAGGGCCGCCATAAAGCTGCAGGCGAACACGGTGCCCGGGCCGCCCACAGGGCCCATCATGCGAAGCACTACTATATCGCCATCTGCAATGCTGCCTTCGGCCAGCGCCTGCATGGCAAGGTCTTCATCGTTGAATACTTTGGCGGGCCCCTCGAACAGGCGGTTTCCGGTACCGATGCCCGACAGCTTCACGATAGCGCCTGCCGGCGCCAGGTTACCGCGAATGATGGTCAGTCCCGGCTCCGGCCTGAACGGCCGATCGATGGGACGAATGATGTCTTCGTCTATCTCTATATGTTGCCGGAGCAGCGCCGACAAGGGAAGACCGTTTACCGTCATCACCTCCTGCTGCAACAGCAATTGCAGGCGATGCATCACGGCCCGGGTGCCGCCGGCCCTTTCGAGGTCTTCAATGCGATCGGGACCGTTGGGCCTGATCTGTGTTATCTGCGAAAGATGACCTGCTTCTTTTTCGAACATAGCCACTACGTCGATATCGAGGCCGGCTTCCACAGCAATGGCCGAGAGGTGCCGGACGGTATTCACGGAACAACCCGTTGACACCGCTACGCGAACGGCATTCTCAAAAGCCGCGACGGTTAGTATGTCACGCGGCCGGATGTTTTGCGCCACCAGTGAAACGATTTGTTTACCGGCATCCCCAATCACCTGCCGCAGCTTGTCGCTGGCGGCGCGAATCGGCGTTGTGCCCGACAGGGCCATACCCAATGCTTCGGCAAGACAATGCATGGAATTGGCGGTAGCAAGACCCGCACAAACACCGGGGCCTTTAATGGCGCAGCGTGTCCATTCTTCCATATCATGCAGGGTCATCTTGCCGGTAAGCAGGGTGCCCACGCCTTTATACACTTCTTCGATATCAACATCCCGTCCCTGGCAATGGCCACCCAACTGGTAACCACAGGGCACCACCAGGGCGGGCAGGTTCAGCCGCGCGGCCGCCATCAGGTGAGCCGGCGTGGTTTTATCGCACGAAGAAAGCAGGATCATACCGTCCAGTACGGCGCCTTCCATCATCACTTCAATGTCGTTCACCATCAGGTCGCGGGTGGGCATCAGGTAACGCGCTTTTTTTCCCGCCGAGGTAACAAAGTCTGATGGAGCGATGGTGTTGATCTCGAATGGCAACCCGCCTGCATCGCGAATGGCCTGTTGCGCCAGTTGCGAAAACTCGTCGAGGTGCTGGTAACAGACAGATAAACCAGACGACGAATTGATGACGGCGATCTTCGGCTTGTGGAAATCAGCCTCGGGAATGCCCATGGCGATCCACTGCGCTCTTCGTACGGCCCAGCGGGTACTGCCCTCTTCAAAATTGCTGCGCAGCTTATTGCTCATATGCGTTCTTTAGTTTTCGTTCTTTCATCCAATAAAAAACATCGGCGCCGGTAATATGACGGGCAGCCTTGTTCTCTTTCAATGCCAATGCACCGGCGGCGCCGGCGGCATATCCCATGCCGAAGCATTGCGCGGTTACACGCGCCGAAGCCAACGCTTCGTGCTGCGCCGACAAGCACCTGCCGGCGACAAGATAATTGGTTGCCTGTACGGGCACGAGGGTTTCAAAAGGAATATTGTAGTAGTCGTTGTCGAGGTAGTGGATATGCAGCTTATCGGCGCCGTGCAGCTCGATCGGCCAGGCCGAAAGGCAAACGGCATCGGGACACTTCATTGCCCGCAGCACGTCATCATTTTTCAGTGTGTACAGCCCCTCGATCGATCTTGTTTGCCGGATACCCACCTGGCAGCCGGTATCGTTGAGAAACGCATTTTCGAAACCATCTACTTCAGCCACCAGGAAGCGCGCATATTCCTGCGCCTGGCGCCGGCCTTCTATTTCGGCAAAGCTCATATCGGCCGAAGAAGTGCCCAGCGGTGTGCGGCCGTCGGGCCAGGTGATCTTCGTCATATTGCAAAGCACTTCGCCCGAATGCGGCAGCGGGAAAATATATACGTGGTGGCGCGGCAGGTTATAACGGCCTGCCTTATGCGCTGCAGCTACTTTCTCATGGATGCTTCCAGGGTCGAGTTGATGAAAACGATCCATGTTCACATTACCCATTTTGAAGATCATGGTCGGCGTTTGCACCTTGCCGTTATCGCCGTACCAGGTAGCGCCGCCAACGGCATTGACTATTTCGGCATCGCCCGAAGCGTCGATCACGAAACGCGGCTGCACGAGGAAGAGGCCTTCCATCCCCTTCAGCAATAAGCTGGTGATACGGCCCTCTTCGCTGGTATAGGCTTGCAGAAAACAGGTATGGTACAATACCTCGCAGCGATGGCCGGCGAGCAGATCGTCGGCCGTTCTTTTCCATGAAAAAGCATCGTGCGGCACCAGCAGCGTTTTGCCGAAAGGCACCGGCGGTATAACGCCGTTGCAGTGTTTCAGCGCCTGGTAAAACTCATCGGCAAAGCCGAACACGATCTGCTCCCGCCGGGCGCCGCTGGCAAATAGTCCGCAGATAGTACCGCTCAATCCCGCCACCGCAGCACCGCCGCTAAAGCCGTAACGCTCCACAACCAGCACCGACAACCCGCAGCGGGCTGCCGCCACAGCTGCCGAAACACCGGCTGCACCGGCGCCGACGACACACACATCGGGCCGGTACCTGACGGGCACATCAGCTAAATGAATATTTTGGGTCATGCAGCACTTTTGCTTTTTTATCGGCGGGAAAAAAATCGAGGTTACAGATATGCTTCGGCACCAGCCCGGTAAGGGTATCGATCACCGCCTGCGCGGCAGCGGTAGCGATGCGCTCGTTCGATTCTTTGGTAGAGCCGGCAACATGCGGCGACAGGATGACCTGCGGAAAAGCCATCAGCGGATGATCGGCGCGCAACGGCTCCTGCTCGAATACATCGAGGGCTGCGCCGGCTATGCGGTCTGCAGCCAGCGCCTGCACCAGGGCCTCCTCTTCTACCAGGTCGCCCCTGGATGCATTGATGAGGCAGGCGGAAGACTTCATCATCGCCAGGTATTGCTGTCCCACCATTTTATGGGTAATGGGAGTTGACGGACAATGCAGGCTCACAAAATCTGCCGTGCTGAATATTTCTTCGAGCCGGTCGGTTTGCCGCACATCGGGCAATGGATTGGCAACATAAGGGTCATAAGCGATCACCTTCATGCCCAGGTTGGTACAGAAACGGGCGGTAGCAAGCCCGGTTTTACCCAGCCCGATGATGCCGAGCAGCTTGTTCTTGACGTCGCGCTGCCGCGGCGAAAACCGCTCCTGCCATTGTTGCGCACGAACAGCACGATCCATCGTGATCACCTGTTTGGAAAGAGCCATTACCATGGCTACTACGTGCTCGGCCACGGTTTCGTCGTTGGTGCCGGGTGTATTGCAAACATAAATGCCTTTTTTGCCGGCAAATTCCAGGTCTACGTTGTCGACACCGATACCTGTTCGCACAATCGCCTGCAGCTTGGCGCCGGCGCAGATCACATCGCGGTCAAAACGGGTGGTAGCGCGCAGTATAGCGGCATCGGCATCACCTATCAGCGCCAGTGCCGTTTCCTTGCGGGTATCGGGCGCCAGCATCACTTCCACCCTATCGCTCAAGATGGCCATGCCGCGTTCGTCGATCGGCTCTGAGATAAAAACTTTTTGGATAGCGGTCATTGTATGCAGATTATCCTTGGGGTTTGTCAAAAATTTGTACAAGCACGCTGAAATCGAGATCAGCTTTACCATCATTGACCAGGGCGTCCATTTCGTTGTACACGAGCCGGGTACCCGGAAGTTGCAGGGAGACTTCGGCTGCAACGGTCTGGGCTATGCGCAGGTCCTTCCGGTACAACTGCAGCTTGAAGCCGGGCGAAAAATCCTTGCGCACGATCTTATCGCCGGTCAGTTGCAGTGCGCGGCTGTTCGCAAAACCGCCCATCATCACTTCGCGCAAGCGGGCGAGATCAATGCCCGCGCTGCCGGCCAGCGTAAACGCTTCCACAATACCCTGCGTGGTAAGCGCTGTTGCGATCTGGTTACATGATTTGGTGATCTGCCCTGCGCCAATACCGCCCATGTGGTTCACGTTGTTACCCATTACCTGCAGCAGGGGCAGGGCCCTTTCAAAGGCGGCGGCACTGCCGCCCACCATGATCGACAGTGTGGCTTCAAGGGCGCCTGTTTGTCCGCCGGATACCGGCGCATCCAGGCTGTCGGCGCCTTTTTCTTTCAGGCAGGCATGTATTTCTTTTTCGGTGGCGGCGTCGATGGTCGACATATCGATAAACAATTTACCGGCGCTGATGCCGGCGGCCACGCCCTGCTTCCCGAAAACCACCTCCCTGATGTGCGGTGAGTCGGGCACAATACAGATGATGATATCGGCACTGGCGGCCAGGGCCCGCGGAGAAGCGCAGGGCGTTGCACCGCGCGCTGCCATCTGCTGCACCGCAGCAGGGTTGATATCATATACAAACAAGGAGTAACCCGCCTTCAGCAGGTTACCGGCCATAGGGAGGCCCATAATGCCGAGGCCGATAAATCCGATACCGGGGGTTGCCATATCGTAGGTTTGAAACAATTGCGGAAAACTTATAAAGCACCGGTCACCTGTCGCATACTGGTGACTGTTGCCCGGGCGCCTTTCATTAAAAAGCCGGCTTCGGTGCCGCAGGCGATGCAACGGATGCCGAGGTCGATGTATTTTTTTGTTTCAGCGGGATCGCCGATCAAAATGCCGGTATGCTTTCCGGCCTTCCCGGCCGCCCGCACCACCGACTCCAGCGTGCGTAGAAAAACAGGATGATCGGTCTGCCCGAAAATGCCGAGCGACATCGACAGGTCGGAAGGACCGATAAACAATACGTCTACACCGTCTACGGCCGCAATCGCATCGAGGTGCTGTAACGACGACTCTGTTTCAATCTGGATAACGCCCAGCAAATCGGTTTCGGTGGCACGGCGATAGTCATCGAATTGCAGGCCATAGGCCGCAACGGGAATCATTTTGGCCACACCACGAATACCTTCCGGCGGATAACGCATGGCTTTGATCACCAAAGCGGCATCATCGGCTGTATCGACACGCGGGCACATGATACCGCCGGCGCCGAAATCAAGCACACGGTGAATACGCTGTTTATGGCAGCTTTCCACCCGCACGATCGCCGTGGTATTCGAATTTTTGACCGACAGCAACTGGTGAAGCGCTGCCTGCTCGTCGCCCAGCCCGTGCTCAAGATCGATAACGACCCAGTCAAAGCCGGCCTGCGCAATCATTTCAGTGGTAACGGGATTTCCCAGGCTTAAAAAAGTACCGATAACGGTGTCGCCTTT
>JBDHYM010000077.1:0-12563 GCA_039811405.1 Flavihumibacter sp.
TCGTTCCAGTTTTCGAGGTTGTGAAAGATCTTGGCGCCGCCGAATCCGAAAATCGCGGCAAATACAACGAAGTCCCCTACCCGGTCGTGCGGCCAGATACGAATGGTTCTTTCTTCGGGGCGGGCCAGTTTCTGTTTGTTCTTGTCATACCATTTGAGCGCAGCAAACAACAGCCCGATGGCGATACCGGCGGGCCAGCTTCCTTCTGCGGAGAAAATATAATTTTGGGGATCTGCCGGTCCTATTACAAAAGCGCCGATTATCTTATACCCCAGTATAAAGCCCGTAATGAAGTTCAGCAGCAGCTCGCCCATGCTGGCCGGTTGCCCGACGGTGATCTTCGTTTCCTCGTAAAACAACAACCCCTGGCGGCCCTTTCGCTTCAGTTCCAGTGTCAATATCCAGGCGGCGGCCAGGAAAGCAATGGCCACGAAAAAGCCAAAGGAATTGATGAAGCGTAAGCCGGGAAGCTCCCATCCAAAAAGATCCCGGAAAACGTAATAGAGGTTGGGGTACATGCAAATAAATTATGTATTGGCAGGCAATGAATCCGCAATGATAAGAAAAAACCCCTGCATGCAGGGGTTTAATAAAACAAGATAAACGATCAGCAATACTGGTCGAATGCCGCTATCAGGTTGTGTGCGATCATTTGTGCCGACCGGCCTTCAATCTGGTGCCTTTCAATGAAATGAACCAGTTGCCCGTCTTTGAACAGGGCTACCGAAGGAGAAGACGGCGGGTAAGGAAGCAGGTGCTCACGAAGCTTTTTAACGGCATCGACATCATAGCCTGCAAAGGAGGTCGCCAGGTAGTCGGGTTTTTTCTGGCTGTTGGCCACTGCCATCAATACGCCGGGACGTGCGGTTCCTGCCGAGCAGCCACAAACGGAATTGATGACCACCAGCGTAGTGCCGGTTTTTTCCAACTGGCTGTTCACCGCGTCGGCCGTTAACATCTCGGTAAAACCTTCTTCTGTCAGCTCCTCTTTCATGGGAGTCACTATTTCTGCTGGATACATAGTCTGTTATTTGCGTTGCAAAATTAAATCAAAAACAAAAAAGAAAAGAGAAAGGTTCGAGACTGTTAAAATGGCATCCGTAAATACCGCAAAATGCCATTGTGACGGTTTTTCCGAATGCAGAAACGGCTGTTTTGCAGATTTGACAGAAAAAAGGCATCGGTACGTCGTTTGAACAGGTAGTGTCAAATCATTCAACAACAAAAATTAAATACCATGACACTTGTAAAACGCATTCAACCCGGCCGCCCCTTTGGTACTCTGATCGACGATTGGTTCCAGGACATTCCCGGCCTGCTTCGGGAAGCCGGTAATATCGGCAGCGTGCCCGTAAACATCGTTGAGAACAAAGAAGGTTACCACCTGGAGCTTAGCGCGCCTGGTCGCCGGAAAGAAGATTTCAACATTCAGGTCGACAAAGGTTTGCTGACCATCTCGTATGAGCACAAGGAAGAAAGCACCAGCGAAGACCTGAAAGTGGTTCGCCGCGAATTCAGCTACTCGTCTTTCAAGCGCAGCTTCTCGGTAGACGACAAGATCGATGCCGCCAATATCCAGGCTAAATATGAAAACGGCCTGCTGAAAGTATTTGTGCCGAAGAAAGAAGATGTTAAGGTTGAACCGCAATCGATACATATTCAATAATTGTTTCTCATAAGCAGTTGGTTTTGGTTAATTTCCCCAGCGTTTCTACGCTGGGGTTTTTTCTGGCAGGGCAATACCGGCATATATAATTGGCGGCTGGTCTTTTGAAATGACCTACATTTGCCCAACTTTTTGATACTTGTAATTAACATTCAGCGAATGGCATCTACACGTTCCCGAATCCACTGGTTACTGATCGTACTCCTGATATCCGTTTCCTTTAACAGTTTCGGCCAGGACACATCGCTGGCGAATAAGATCCCGGCCGATACTCTTGTGCCCCCTGCCCTGGTTACCGAAGCAGATACGGCTTTGCGGATCATTAACCTCAATCCCTATATTACCCTGCATGTCGATTCCACCATGGAATACGACCTCGACATCAATAAGGATTCTTCCCGTTATTTCTGGTACCTCCGCAATGCTCCCGTGGGATTGCGCATCAACAAAGACGACGGGGTGCTGAGCTTTCGGGCGGAGAAGTCTTATTTTATGTCGGGTCGCCTGAAATACGACCAGGAGTACAAGGTGTATCTGGGTGTGCAAAACCTGCTCAACCCCAAAGAGCGGGTTGACACTTTCTTTACCCTGGTGTTTTATAATACAGAAATCGTGCTGTCGCAGGTCAAGCCGTCGGTGAACAGCATTGTGTATATCGATGAGGGCGATACGCTTTCGTTTAAAGTGCAGTGCGAAACAGGCAGCTTCCCGATCGAGAACATCACCACGATGGTGAATACGCCCCTTCGCAGCTATACTTCGGTGAACAAATGCAATGATACCTTTACCTGGCCCGTACCGTTTGATTTCGTCAAAGAAACCGATTCGGCCAAAGTGCGGGTGTTCAATATCAGTTTTATCGGTGCCGATAAATTCTTCAATAAAGACACGGCCGTTATCAAAGTGATTGTGCGGGATGCGCTGAACTATCCTTTCCGCGTGGCTGAATACGAAAAGACCGTTAAAGAGGTGAGCAAATACGTGCTCACCCTGAAATACACTTTCCGGGAGCTCGATAAAAAAGTGAAGAGCACTAAAAATGCGCGAAGCACATTCGACATTGCTTCGGGTACTTCTGCGCTCACGGGAACGGCACTGGCTACCAGCGCCTCTACCAGCTCGCAAAACATCGGTAAGGTATTGCCCAGTGTAGGCGTGGCCCTGGTGCCGGTTAAAGAGGCCGCTTCTCCGCCTAAAACCTACGAGCAGAATTCAGCCAGCGCCGTGCGCGCCAGCATCAAGCGGCTAGACTATGTATTGTCCGACAACGTGCTGATCGGCGAACGCGACCCGGATATCCTTGCCAAGCTGGCGAAGATCCGGGCCGAGCTGAAAGCCGTGCAGGTACAGCTCGTGGATGTGCCGATGGTAGACACCGGCGAGTTCAGCGAAGAAGAGCTGAACCAGTATTTCAACAGTCCCAAGGTGAACAAGAAATACAAGCTGACCCGTAAATAAGCTACAGGCAGTTGTCTTTGCGCCGCGTATCGATGATGTACTGGATCTTCCAGCCGGCGGCCAGTTTAACCAGTTGAAAGGCATTTACGCCGCAATGGGAAAAACGGGCGCCCAGGTAAAAACGGTAGGGTGTCCATACGCTTGCCAGTGAACCGTCTATCAAAACCGAACGGTACTCGATCCGCTCGTCGTACTGTTCGGCATGAGGTTGGCCTATACTGTGCACGAAGGCCTGTACCGGTTCCGTTCTCACTTCGGTGCTTCCGTCTTTCCGGGTCACAATGGTTTGCAGCACCGCCGACGAAGAAAAACAATCGGCCAGCCGCGCGCTGTCGCCCGCACGCATGGCGTCGAACAACCGGTTGATGCAGTCTTTGACGGCCGCTTCTTCGGGCGATTGGGCCTGCAGGCGGATAAGCGGCAGCAGCAGGGCCAGTAATAAGAGTTGTTTCATGAGCGCTGTATTACTGCAGGAAAAGTACGACTACCGGGCAGACGGCCGCCCATTTTTATGTAAACGGTATTTTCTGTCCGAAAATCATGAATTGTTTATTTCGGTGCTTTGCCCTAAACTTGCAGCGACCGGACGAATATTAAAACGAAGAGAAAGCAGATGGCTAAGAACTTATTGATTGTGGAGTCGCCCGCCAAAGCGAAGACCATCGAAAAAATCCTCGGTAAGGATTTTGAGGTGAAGAGTTGTTACGGGCATATCCGCGATCTGGACAAGGGTGAGATGGGTATCGATATAAAAAACAAGTATAAACCCAGGTATATTGTTCCCGGTGAAAAAGAAAAAGTAGTAAAGGAGTTAAAGCAACTGGCGAAAAAAAGCGACGAAGTATGGCTCGCCACCGATGAGGACCGTGAGGGGGAAGCCATTAGCTGGCATTTGTGCGAAGTGCTGGGCCTGGATCCCGCCGCCACCAAACGGATTGTTTTTCATGAGATCACCCAGCCCGCTATCAAAAAAGCAGTGCAACAGCCACGGCGCGTAAATATGGACCTGGTCAATGCCCAGCAGGCGCGCCGGGTGCTCGACCGGATCGTTGGTTTTGAGCTGAGTCCCGTGTTGTGGCGCAAAATGAGCATGGGCAACTCGCTGAGTGCCGGCCGCGTGCAAAGCGTGGCCGTTCGCCTGATTGCCGAAAGAGAACGCGAGATCAACGCTTTCCAGGCCGTCAGCCAGTTTCGGGTAGAAGCCTGGTTTACGGCGAAGGATGCGGCCGGTAAGTTGGTACCTTTCAAGGCAGAGGGCCGCAAGTTCAACCAGGAAGCAGATGCCGAACAATTCCTGCGCTCCTGCATAGGCGCCGGCTATACGGTGAAGGATATCCAGGTGAAGCCCGGCCGTAAATCGCCCGCCGCGCCTTTCACCACATCGACCCTGCAGCAGGAAGCCAGCCGAAAGCTGGGCTATTCGGTTAGCCGCACCATGCAGGTTGCCCAGCGGCTGTATGAAAGCGGTAGCATTACCTATATGCGTACCGACAGCGTGAACCTGAGCGATACAGCGATGGAAGGCATTCGCCGACAGGTAGCGTCGCAATACGGCAACCGTTATTACCAGCCGCGTAAGTACAAGAACAAAAACGAATCGGCGCAGGAAGCCCACGAAGCCATCCGCCCCACCTATATGGAAAACAGTTCGGTCGATGATCCTGAAATGCAGCGCCTGTACGACCTGATCTGGAAGCGGACCATGGCATCGCAGATGGCCGATGCCGAGCTGGAACGCACCATTGCCAAAATCGATATTTCCACCAATAAGGAAGAGCTGACCGCCAGCGGCGAAGTGATCAAATTTGAAGGGTTTCTAAAAGTGTACCGCGAAGACCGCGACGAAGAAGATATGTCTGACGACGAATTGGCGGAAGGCATGCTGCCCGTGCTGGCGGTATCGCAGTCGCTCCCCCTGCGCGAAATGGTGGCTACGGAACGGTTCAACCGCCCCGCCCCGCGTTATACAGAAGCTTCGCTGGTGAAGAAGCTGGAGGAACTGGGTATCGGCCGACCGTCGACCTACGCGCCCACCATCTCCACCATTCAGAAAAGAAATTACGTGGAGAAACGCGATAAGGAAGGCACTCCCCGTGAATATCGCATACTCACGCTCGAGAAAGACCGGATCAGGCAGGAGAAAGCCACCGAGAACACCGGTGCGGAAAAAGCAAAATTATTCCCCACTGATCTTGGACTGGTGGTAACGGATTTCCTGAGCCAGTATTTCAACGACGTGATGGACTATGGCTTCACCGCCAAGATCGAGGAAGAGTTCGATGATGTGGCCAACGGGAAACGCGAGTGGTACAAAATGATCGACGACTTCTACAACCCATTCAAGAAGGATGTGGATAATACCATTGAAACAGCCGAACGGGCCAGCGGACAAAGAGAGCTGGGCGTTGACAACGCAACGGGTAAGAAGGTAATTGCGCGCATGGGCCGTTACGGCCCCATGGTGCAGATCGGTGACAGCAACGACGAAGAAAAGCCGCGGTTCGCGCGCCTGAAAACCGGCCAGAGCATCGAAACCATCAGCTTCGACGAAGCCATGGATCTTTTCAAGCTACCACTGACCCTGGGTGAATACGAAGGACAGGAAGTAGCGGTAAACGTGGGCCGTTTTGGCCCTTACGTAAAATTTGGCGATGAGTTCATTTCCATTCCCAAAGGCGAAGAGCCGCTTGGCCTGGAACTGGATCGCGCCATTGAGCTGATCGAGGCTAAAAGAGCCGCCGATGCGCCGATCGCCACCTATGAGGGGCTGCCTGTTACCAAAGGAAAGGGCCGCTTTGGTCCCTTTATCAAGTGGAACGAGATGTTCATCAATATACCCCGCGCCTATAATTTTGACCGGCTCAGCCCGCAGGACATCAATCAACTGATTGAGGCGAAGATCAAGAAAGAAGCCAACAGGTATATACAGCAGTGGCCCCAGGAGAAGATTGCACTGGAGAACGGTCGTTGGGGTCCTTTTATCCGCTTTGGCAAGAAGATGTTGAAGTTGGGCCGGAAAGCGGATGGAAGCAAGTACGAAGCGGCTGAATTGCAATCTGTTTCGCTTGATACCGTTAAAAAAATGATCGAAGAGCTGGTACCCGGGGCTTTTGATAAAAAGACGGCCAAAAAGGCCCCTGCCAAAAAAGCGGCTAAGAAAACGGCAACGAAATCAAGTGTGGCAAAGGCTGCTGCAAAACCGGCGGCCAAAAAGGCGACCGTCAAAGCTACCACCCAGAGAGCATCGGCAAAAAAAGCTGCCGGTAAACGCTGACAGCACAGTGGCCTTGTTGCTGATAACGCCTGGCTTAAGCCGGCTAAGGCCGGGTTATCAAGGCGTGTGAAGGATTACCCCCATATTTAAGCGCCTTGTGGATAATTCCGTTTGGCCTGTTCTGCCGAAAACGGAAATTTATTGGCGGAATGCTAACAATAATTTTCGTTGCCCGAGCGTCATAGCCGGGAAGGCTATTTTGTCAGCCCTTTGAATAATGGAACCCACCCGCGAAATAGCAGCCCTTTTTCACCTGATGGACGATCCTGACATGGAGGTATTTTCCAGTGTCAGCGACCGTATCTTGAGTATGGGCTCTACCATTATCCCGAACCTTGAGCATCTTTGGGAAACAACGCCCGAAGAAGCCGTGCAGGAAAGGATTGAAATGCTGATCCATCGCCTGCATTACTGTGACCTGGTACAGGAATTCACCCGCTGGAAACAATTGGAAGAGCCCGACCTGCTGGCCGGTGCGCTGCTTGTGGCTAAATTCCAGTATCCCGACCTGCAGGTAAGCCAGGTATTGCAAGATGTGGAGAAGATGCGCCGGAATATCTGGCTGGAACTGAACAACTACCTGACACCCCTGGAACAGACAAATGTTCTCACTACCATCCTGTACAATTATTATCACCTGAAGGGTACGGAAATCAACTACAAGGAGCCGAATGATTTCCTGCTGAACAACGTGCTGGAAAGCAAAAAAGGGAATGCTTTATGCAATGGGATCCTGTACCTGGTGCTGTGCGACCTGCTAAGCATCCCTATCCGGGCCATTCCGATCCCCAAGCAGCATATTCTTGCCTATTATGATCTTTCGGGAAGCGACTGGTCAGACCTGCCGTCGAACCCCCAGCACCGGATCAGTTTCTTTGTCGACCCGATGAACGGCCAGGTATATTCACAAAAAGACGTCGAAACCTATTTTCGCCGCATTTCCGTTCCTCCGACCGGGCATTTCTTTCGTCCCCTCTCCAATCTTCGCCTGGTACAGCAGTTGCTCGAAGAGTTTGCGCGTTGTTTTGACAACGACAAGCACGGGTATAAGCATGATGAGCTCATGGAACTGGCAGCGATGCTGGGAGAGTGATTACAACAGTTTGTGGTTTATAGTTTCTGGGTTATGGTCTGTGGTTTCTGGTTGGGTTTGAAGTTTGAGGTGCTGCCGCGTGCGGAGTGACTTCTGTATTTGCCGGCTCGCCGGGCGTGCCGCTTTCTGTTTCTCACCGAGCGTGAGGGTTTTGCTTCTCACGGGGTAAGGTTGTTTTGTTTCTCACAGAGAACACAGAGGAGCGGCGTGTGATTGGTTGTTCAACTTACACGCATAAATGTAGCGCCACTGTTTGAGAGGTTTCATGCCAGGCGCAGTTCTGGTTCCTGCGATAGGGGCGGTTTTGGTTCCCGCCAAGCGCGCAAAGGAGCAATGACACCAGGGAGTGACTTGTCATATCAACTCTTAACTGCTAGATGTAATCCGCTTTTTTTATATTGTCTCCGTTCCTCTGTGTTCTCTGTGAGAAACAAAACCTGCGTTTGCGATGTAGTAGCTTTTACGCCGACAAGTTCCTTCCCCTCCCTTGCGGCCTTTGCTCCTTTGCGGTCTTTGCGTGAAAAAAAGCAACCTGCTTATAAACAAGTTGCTTTCTATCGTGAATGCTGCACACGCGGCAGCACCTCAAACCTCAAACTTCAAACCCAACCAGAAACCACAGACCATAACCCAGAAACTATAAACCATAACTGTCACATCGTCAGCTCCCACCCCGGTCTCCGCTCGCGTTTCACGAACTGGTTCGCTTCCTCGAAGTTGGTGATACGCATATTCTTGGCATCCCACAACAGCGTTTTTCTGCCGAGGTATTTGTCGCCCCAGCCTTTCAGGTTCGGGTTTTTATACATCCAGCTCCTGATGGCCAGGTTACCGATGAGAATGCTTTCGGTGAAGGGGCCGGCATATTCAAAGGGAGAGCTGGTCTTGGCTTTGCCATAACCGGCGATACAGGCATTTACCCATTGTGCGTAGTGGCCTTCGGGTACGCGGGCAATGGTGGGCGCCGGCAGGCTTTCTTTCATGCGGGTAGTGGGTAGCAGCCGCGGATTTTCGCCGTAGCAGTCGGTCAGCAGCTTCCCTTTCGTTCCCACGAACAGGGTGCCGCCATCCCAGTTGCCAAATGGTTCTTCGGGCAAGAGTTCATCGGGACGTGCGGGCAGCAAACCACCATCGTGCCAGGAAACCTTGATAGTTCCTTTGCCGTCGGTGCGTTCATAGCTGAGGTGAATGATGGACGACGGCGGACAACTGTCGGTAAAGTTTCCTTCCACCCACATGTCTTTCCAGATATTGGCCACCGAACATTCTACCGATGTGGGATAAAGAATGGGCAGGATGCGATATACGGGGTCCATGATATGGCAGGCCATATCACCCAGGGCGCCGGTGCCGAAAGCCCACCAGCCACGCCAGTTGAAAGGCAGGTAAGCGGGATTATAATCAATGGTCGGCGCGGGCCCCAGCCAGAGGTTCCAGTCGAGCTCTTTGGGAATATCGAATTTCCCGGTGGGCGTGGCAATGCCCTGCGGCCATACAGGACGGTTGGTAAAGCAATGAACGGCGGTTACGTCGCCGATCAGCCCGGCATTGATCAGCTCCTGCGCCCGGCGTACGCCGTCGCCGCTTCCACCCTGGTTACCCATTTGGGTAACGACTTTGTATTTTTTTGCTGCTTCCGTCAGCAACCTGGCCTCCCAGATATCGTGGGTCAACGGTTTCTGTGTATAGACGTGTTTGCCGAGCTGCATGGCGGCCAGCGTGGCATTGGCGTGGGTATGGTCGGGCGTGGATATGGAAACGGCGTCAATACCCTTGTGCTCTTTCGATAACATCTCGCGGAAGTCGCGGTAATATTTTGCTTTCGGATGCGCTTCTCTTGATTTTACCGCCTGGCGGTCGTCTACGTCTGCCAGCGCAACAATATTGACTTTACCCGTTTTGAAGAACTCTGCGATATCACTCTGCCCTTTGCCGCCGGCACCGATACCTGCCACATTGAGCTTATCGCTGGGGGCCACAAACCCTTTGCCCAGCACATGCCGGGGAACAATAAAAAATCCGGTCGCCGCCAGGCCTGATGCCTGCAGGAATTTCCTTCGCGAAGCTGATTTACGCGCCATAATAAACAATCGGTTAGATGAGTAATTTAGGAGGACTGAATATACGTATTGCCACTTAATTTCGGCCAAAAAAATGATCACCTGGAATGATTTCGAGAAAATTGACATGCGAGTAGGTACTATTGTCGAGGTAGCTCCTTTTCCGAAAGCGCGTAAGCCTGCCTGGCAATTGAAGATCGATTTCGGTCCGCTCGGCATACGCCGGTCATCTGCCCAGATCACCGGCTTCTACCAGCCTGCCGACCTTTTGCAGCGCCAGGTAGTGGCCGTGGTGAATTTTCCGCCGAAGCAGATCGCCGATTTTATGAGCGAATGCCTGGTGCTGGGCGTGTACACCGAAGAAAAAGAGGTAATATTACTGCAGCCCGAACGTGCTGCGGGCAACGGGCAAAAAATCGGATAATGGATATCGCCACCAGCTACTATGCATCACCGGTAGGATTACTTCGGTTGCGCGCAACCGTTAGCTACCTGTGCGAATTGCATTTTTGTAACGCGGAAGAAACCAGCGCGACAGGGAGCGCGCAGCAGCCGGAGCACCCGGTACTGCTGGAAACGGTGAACCAGCTGATGGCTTATTTCTCGGGACAACGACGGGTCTTCGACATCCCGCTTTCCCAGCAGGGAACTGCGTTCCAGCAATCGGTATGGTCGGCCCTGCTTGATATTCCTTTTGGCAAAACCATTTCTTACCAAACGCTGGCGAAAAGACTGGGTGATCCGAAATGCATCCGGGCAGCCGCGAGCACCAACGGAAAGAATAACATCGCGATCATCGTTCCCTGCCACCGGGTAATCGGCAGCAACGGTTCGCTGGTGGGCTTTGGCGGTGGATTACCCAAAAAACGCTGGCTGCTGGAACATGAGCGCAAATGGGCGCTGGGTGTACAAACCCTGTTCTAGCCGGCGCCGTTCAGGTGGGCCGCGGTAAAACGCAGTGGCAGCAGATCGGCGCAGGAAGATATGACGTAGACCGGGCCTGTCTGTCCGCCCAATACCAGCCGGATCGGCTGCGAAAAGCGCTCTTCGTATTCAACCAGTGTTTGCCGGCACAACCCACAGGGACTTACCGGTCGGTCGGCATTCCCGCCGCCCGTATAGCTGAGGGCGATCGTATCGATCTTCCGACCGGGATACAGCGCACTTACGGCAGAGAGCAAGGTCCGCTCGGCGCAGATGCCAACGGGATAAGAAGCGTTTTCCTGGTTGGTAGCCGTTACCAGGCTGCCGTCGTTCAGCCGGGCGGCAGCGGCCACTTTGAACCTGGAATAGGGCGCATAAGCATCACCGGTAGTTTCCCTTGCTTTTTCCAGCAGGCTTTTGTCGGCAGCAGGCAATTCTTCGGCCGAATCATACCTAGTGTATGCAAAAGAGAACTGCTGCTTCATGATGTGGTTATTTGATATTCCTGAAAAGCCGGTTCCAGCGGATGCCGTTCTTAAGGCTCATCCAGATGATCCAGGCCTCTCCCACTACATGGTCTTCGGGCACAAATCCCCAAAAACGGCTGTCTTGCGACTCGTGCCTGTTATCGCCCATCATCCAGTAGTAGTTCATTTTAAAGGTATAGCTGGTAACGGGTTGGCCGTTGAGCCAGAACTTGCCATCGCGCCGCTCGAATTCATTGTGCTCGTACACCCGGATGGCTCTTTCATACAGTGTATAATTTTCATCGGTCAGCGCCAGGGTCTTGCCCTTTTCAGGGATCCAGAGCGGCCCGAAAGCATCGATGGTCCATTTGTGTACCGTATCATACGGAAACAGCGAGCCGGCAAAGGTCTGCGCCTGGTTCGAAGGCAGGTATAAAATCGGCCTGATCGATTTGGCAAATCCGCTGGCCCTGACCTTTTCCAGCGCCTGGTTGGTGAGCAGCATTACAAAGCGGTTGCCGCCGATGTTCGACAGCTCATTGGGGTCGTCGATATCGATATTGTATTCTTCGCGCATTACATCGGCATTGAAGGGCTGTCCGTTCGTTTCCACCTCGTACCTGATTTGCGAGAAAGGCGGTTCAAAGCCGGGCTGCGAATTGATATACACCCTTCCGTCCCTTACCGAAAGCGTATCGCCGGCAATCGCCACGCAACGTTTGATATAATTCTCTTTTTTATCAACCGGGCGTATCACCAGCGGGTATTCATCGGGGTTAGCCAGTATCATCTTCCGGCCCAGGTCGATATTGCCGTTGCCAAGCTGCCGGGCCACATCGTAATAGGGATTGGCCGATTGAAATTCCGGCCGGTTGATCACCGTATCGCCGGCAGGAAAATTGAATACCACCACGTCGTTCCGCTGAACGGGTGAGGGAAACCAGCGGCTGTACGGCAGCCTGATCAATTCGGAATACGATTTCATATCGGTACCCGGAATGCTGGCATGTACAAAGGGAATGGCCAGGGGCGTATTGGGGATCCGCGGGCCGTAAGACAGCTTGCTCACAAACAGGAAATCGTTGATGAGCAGGGTCTTTTCCATTGACCCGGTGGGGATCACATAGGCCTCGAAAACAAAAGTGCGGATCAGCGTAGCGGCGACGATGGCAAAAACACCGGCATCGACCCATTCACGCACGGTCGACTTCCGGTAATGCCGCACGCCCTCGGGGCCGATAAAACGGGTGTCGTTCGACATACCCACATAAGGAAAATAGAAAAAGGGCACCAGCGCCGTCAGCGCATGCTCCCAGAAGCTGAATTTATTGAAGCATTTGATGAATTCGATGAATATGCCCAGGGTAACGAACCAGCCCACCACCGGGATGAATTGCCAGAAGAACCAGTGCCGCGGGCGTTGTGCGATCCTGATCATTTCCCAGGTATTATAAAACGGTACCCATGCTTTCCAACCGGGTACGCCGGCCTTTTCAAAAAGCTTCGAGAGGCCAAAAGCCGGGAGAATGAAAATCAGCAGCGATATGATGGTGACGATCAGGATTTGATTGGGAGTCATTCGGGTCTGTTAAAAGATTCGTTGTAAAAATACCATTCTGCC
>JBDHYM010000078.1:0-12457 GCA_039811405.1 Flavihumibacter sp.
GGCCCTTCGCCGTTGGCGCCGTCCCACCACAGCTCCCAGATGGGTCCGTAAGCGGCGAAAATCTCTTTCATGGTATTTACATACACGTCGTTATAAGCGGGCGTGCCGTAAGCAGGATGATTGCGATCCCACGGTGATATATAAACGCCGAATTTAATGCCGCCGCGCCGGCAGGCTTCCGACAAGGCTTTCAGGATATCGCCCTGCCCGTTTTGAAAGGGGCTCTGGGCAATGGTATGGGTCGAATACCTGCTGGGCCAGAGGCAGAACCCATCGTGGTGCTTGGCGGTAAGAATGATGCCTTTGGCGCCCGACTGCTTCGCGATACGCACCCACTGGTCACAGTCGAGCGCAGTAGGATTGAATATTTCCTCTTTCTCGTCGCCATGCCCCCATTCTTTGCCGGTAAAGGTATTCGGACCAAAATGGATGAACCAGTAGAACTCCATATCATGCCATGCCAACTGTTCTTTGGTCGGCACGGGATAGGGCTGGGCTTGTGTAACCAGCGTGCTGGTCAATAAAAGCAATAAGAACAGTTGTCGCATGGTTATATTTTTTTAATGGCTCGTAACATTTCTCTTTTGCCGGGCGGGCCGGGGATTTTCTCCACCTGGTACCCTGCTGCCAGCAGCGCCCTTCGCACGTCGCCTTTGCTGCAATAAGTAACAAGCATGCCGCCGTCGGGCTGCGCTGCATGCAACTTACTGAAAATGGCCTGCGTCCACAACCCGGGCTGCGCGCCGGGTGCGAAAGCATCGAAATATACCAGGTCGATGGGGCCCGGCGGAACGAAATCCTCCAGTTTTTCCTGTCGCTTGCAAAGATGGAAGTCGC
The DNA here is from genome assembly GCA_039811405.1 of Flavihumibacter sp. Lineage (GTDB taxonomy): Bacteria > Bacteroidota > Bacteroidia > Chitinophagales > Chitinophagaceae > Flavihumibacter. The sequence continues at coordinate 838 of JBDHYM010000078.1, forward strand.
GGCCGATATCCCTAAAGCCATTCCATTCACAGGCATGCATAGCTGTAAATACCGGCTGCAGCGACGGTTCGTTCAGCAGCGCGGCATAGTCGAGGCGGCCGGTAATACCGGCAGGCAGGGGATATTGCTCCAGCGCTTCATAATGCACCGCATAACCGGCGGCCTCCCGGTAGGTAAGCAGGGCGTTGAGCCCGGTGCCGAATCCCATTTCCAGTATACGGATGCTCCTTTTTCCGGGTTGCAGCGCCGTCAGCCGGCGCCATCCCGCCTCGATGAAAACATGCAGCGATTCCTGTATGGCGCCATGCGTAGAGTGATAGGTGACGGCCATCGATGGGATGGCGATGGTCGGCGAGCCGTCGGCCGTTGTCGTGATCACTCTTTCCATTTGCCAAAGTTATTTATCTTCCGGTCATGAGCTACCTGGAACATTTGTCGAAAGATAAAAAACTGGCGTCGATCTTACCCGAAGCGCCGTTGAAACTGCGGCAGAAAAAAGCCGTGTACCTGCATCTTTGCGGATCGATCATGAGCCAGCAACTGTCCACAAAAGTGGCCGATGTATTGTGGAATCGTTTCCTGGCCCTGTTTGAAGAAGATGCGCCCACGCCCGAACAGATCGTAGCACTTGACCCGACGGTGCTGCGAGGCATCGGCCTGTCAAATGCCAAGGTAGCCTATGTGCAAAATGTGGCTCGCTTTGCGCTGGAACACGGCATGGAATGGAAGCAGCTGAAAAAGATGGGCGATGAAGAAGTGATCATTCATCTTACGCAGATCAAGGGCGTTGGCCGGTGGACCACCGAAATGCTGCTCATGTTTGCACTGGGGCGGGAAGATGTGTTTGCCGTTGATGACCTCGGCATCCAGCAGGCAATGATCCGCCTCTATAAGCTCGATAATACCGATCGCAAGGCGTTCCGTGAAAAAATGCTGAAGATAGCCGCCAAATGGTCGCCCTACCGCACGTACGCCTGTATGCACCTGTGGCGATGGAAAGACCAGTGATCACGGTTGCAAAAGCTGCTGCAGCCGGGGTTGGGTGAGCAGCCGCCGGTCCATCTGGTTTCTGACACTGTCGCTGATATACCAGTTCATCACATAAGGCCCGCGAGAGGTGGTATCATTACTGATCTCGGGATCGTTGTACAGGTGGATGGGAATGTATTCGACGCTTTTAAAACCTTCTTTTGTTGCGCCTGAACGGATGTCGCCGATAAACGTAATGAAACGCTGGTCGTTCACAGTCGTTTGCATGTCGAAAGCGCCGGTGAGGGTGAGCAAAGGCGCCAGGGCATCGTTCACAAAGGGGCCGATGGGCTGCAGGGGCGTGGCTGCCTGCGGACTATTGGTGATATGCAATATTTTCAGCGCGAGCCTGCTGCTGCGGTTGCGCACCACCGGCTCGCTGCTGCTGTTAATGCTGATCAGCAGGGCGCGGATCATTTCCTGCACCACGCCCGCACCGCTGTTATCGAAGTAACCGCCATCTACAAAATAATTGGCTACCAGCGTATCGCTCGGTATGCCGGGCCTGATATAGCTGTCGATGCGGCCCGCGGGACTAATAAAAGGAAAACGTGCACCCAATATCGCCGCCGTGCTTAACCGGATGGTTTTGTCGCGCTGCAGCAGCGAAAACAGATCCACCCGTTTGTTAAAGAAGTTGCTGTCGAGCCGGATGGTCGATAATACCGTGGGGTTACCGTCGCGTACACGGGTGCTGTTGATAAAGAGGATGGGCAGCGGATGATCGATGCCGGTACGGGTAATGCATTGGTCGAACCAGGTAGAATCGAAGCCGACCGCGTAATAGCTTTTGTCGGATGCCTTTTCAAATGCTTTTTCCAGCGCATCGGCGCGGTCGTCGTCGGGAATCAGGAAGTTGAGTCCGGGAATGTAATTGAAAAAATCGGGCCCCAGCATGCGGGCGAGGGTGAAGGTCAGGAAATCCTGCCGGAGGTAATTGCGGGCTGCTGTTTCAAAACCGGCGATCGGCGCTTTGTGCTGCTGGTGCAGCAGCATCGAGTAAAACGTAGCGATGCCCACGCCGCCGCCCGAGCTGCCCGACAGCGAGAACAGGTGCCGGGAGAACCTTTGCCTGCCGCTGTCGATCGATGCATCTTCCAGCCGGCCCAGCACCGAAGCCACCCAGTAGGCCGAGCGGGAAGCACCCCCATTGGCCAGCACCAGGTAAACGGGGTATTGCTGTACGGAATCAATTTCAGGGCGGGCATGCAACCAGCGACTGAAATATTCCTGGATGCTTTGCCGCTCGTTATAAATGGTGGCCGGCTGCTGCCGGGCGCTCAGTGAACCGGTTCGCACGCGGTGATGATCGGGCGTGGGGATAAAGGCGGCAAATATGAAAATGAAGAAATGCAGGCTGATACCTGCCCGGCACGACAGGGCGGTGATAATATTGCCGAAACCGAGTAATACGGCAAAGGCCAGCAGCACGAAGGGAAACGGCCCCATCAGGGTGCTGGCATCGAGATAGAATATGCCGGCGGCATAAGCCAGCAGGCCGATGGCGCAGATGATGTTGAAAGCAATGAAATAGCTGCCTTCTTCCGCCGGCAGGCGCAGAAAGCGCATGCTGTTGGCCGCGATCCGTTTCCAGCCGCCGGTGGGCGTTACCTGGGTCACCCGCCGCGAACGCCGCTCCAGCACTTCCATGCGATGCCGCCGCAGGTTGACGTACAGCATATAGGCCACGAGCAGCACCACGATGAGCGCTACCAGGAACCCGGTTTTCCCAAACCAGCCGAAGGCAGTATAAGCAACCAGCGATACGGGGATCAACACTGCTATCACCGTCAGCAATATGCGCAGAAAGCGCCCCTCGCGGGCATAGCCGCTTAAGCGGATCATTTGTTTATCGATCTGCCACAACAGCAGCACACCGCCGATCAGGAAAAGAAACGGCTGCCGGGAAAGCCAGGAATTGTAAAAAGGCAGGGTGGTGAGAGAAAGCAGCAGCACTAACAGGCACCCGTAACCGATAATACGCGGAAATCGGTGAAGGAATCTTTTTTCCAGCTCATCGGCTTCGGCGCTTCGCTGGAATATTTTGATATAGGCGACGATGCGGCTCGAGTACCAGCTTACATATACCCAGAATATGATCGCGATCAAAAAAATACCCTTTGAGAGGAGCAGGCTGCCGAAAGAGCCGCCCGATTCGGTAAATGAAATGAGCAGGTCTTTTCCCTGTTGTAGCTGGGTAAAGCAAAGCAGGGCGAGCACAATAAAGAACAGCGACGGAAAGAAGATCCAGAAACAACGCAGCAGGTTGGCGAGGAACCGTATCAGGTAAGGTCTGTTCATGTGGCTCTCATACCGTAGCTTGCTGCAGGGTTTTCCAGAGAAGGTCTTTGAGCGCGGTCAGTCCCTGTTGGGTGACCGACGAGAAAAATACATGCGGGATGTCTTTGGGCAGCTCCCGGGCGATGGCGGCTTTCAACTCATCGTCGAGCATGTCTTCCTTACTGATGCCGATCACAAAATCCTTCTGCAGCATTTCGTCGTTGTATTCGCGCAGTTCGTTGCAGAGAATATTAAATTCTTCGAGGTGATTTTTGCTGTCGGCCGGGATCACGAACAGCAGGATCGAATTGCGTTCGATGTGGCGGAGGAAGCGGTGCCCAAGGCCGCGTCCTTCGGCGGCCCCTTCGATGATACCCGGCAGGTCGGCGATGCAGAAAGAGGCGCCGTTGCGGTATTCGACCATGCCCAACTGGGGATTGATGGTGGTAAAGGCGTAGTCGGCTATCTTGGGTTTGGCGGCAGTGAGCACACTCAGCAGGGTCGATTTACCGGCGTTGGGAAATCCCACCAGTCCCACGTCGGCCAGCACTTTCAGCTCCAGGATAATAAAGCTTTCTTCGCCCGGTTCGCCGGGTTGCGCGTATTCAGGTGCCTGGTTGGTAGGGGTGGCAAAATGCGCGTTGCCCAATCCGCCGCGTCCGCCCTGCAAAAGAATCAACTCTTCGCCGTCTTCCAGTATTTCTGCCATTTTTTCGCCGGTGTCTTCCCGGTAAGCGATGGTTCCGAGCGGCACTTCGATGATGATGTCTTTCCCGCTGCGCCCGGTCGAGTTGTTGCCGCTGCCGTTTTCCCCGTTTTCGGCCAGCACATTTTTATGGTAGCGGAGGTGCAGCAGGGTCCAGAGGTTTTTATTCCCTCGCAGAATGATGTGGGCGCCGCGGCCCCCGTCGCCCCCGTCGGGTCCCGCTTTGGGATTGAACTTGGTGCGCATGAAATGCCGGCTGCCGGCGCCTCCGTGCCCGCTGCGGCAAAATATCTTGATCTGGTCAACAAAATTCGATTTCTCTGCCATCCGGCCGCGAAGATAGCTGATATTCTCACCCGTCGGGTGCCACCCGACGGGTAATACCTGACGGGTGTTGAAAACGGACGATCACTGTTCGTAATCGGACAGTACGAATCCCTCGCGAAACCAGTGCTTGCAGATAATCAGCGAATTAGATTGTGGCATACCGTTGGAGCCGATACAGCATGATCAGGAATTACCTCAAAATCGCGCTGCGGCAGTTGCGCAACCAGAAAATGTATTCGACGATCAAGATCGGTGGTTTTGCCCTGAGCATCGCCGCCTGTATTCTGATCACGCTGTTCATTTTGCATGAGCTGAGCTACGACCGCAACAATCCCGATGCTGCGCAGGTGTACAGGGTGGTGGGCAACCTCCGGATGGACGGTAACATTCTGCGTGGCCCATCCATGCCCGCGCCTTTTGCGAAGACCATAAAGGCCGACTATCCCGAGGTGGAAAAAGCCGGCCGCCTCATGTCGAACCAGCTTTTTGGCGGCGCCGGCAGCAACCAGATCCGCCCGCTGGGTGTGAAGGAGAACACCTATGAAGAAGGTTTTTGTTTTGCCGACCAGGAGACCATCGACATTTTACACATTCCGATCATTAAAGGCAAGCCGGCCGCCGTGCTTACCGAACCATTCAGCCTGCTGATATCGGCCCGCAAGGCGCAACAGCTTTTCCCCGGACAAAACCCCGTGGGAAAGACCATGATTTTCAACGATAAAGAAAACAGACCGCTCACCATTGGCGGTGTCATGGCCGATCCGCCCGAAAACAGCCATCTTCAATACGATTATTATATCAGCCTGGCGGGTACTTCTTTCTGGGATGGTGAGCAGGACGAATGGCTGTCCAGTAACTATGATATATACACGAAGCTGAAAGCAGGAACCGATGTCCGTGCCTTTGAGAAAAAGCTGAGCAAGGGGATTTTGCAGAACTATATGATCCCCCGGATGAAAGCAGCCAATATTCAATTTGCCGAGGATTTTGAAAAAAATGCGTGGATCGAGCTGCAACCGCTGCGCAAGATACACCTGGATGCAAAGAACATGGACGATAACCTGTCGCACGGCGACATCCGCTTTGTGTGGCTTTTCGGCGCCGTCGCGCTGTTCATCTTATTGCTGGCCTGTGTTAATTTCATCAACCTCTCCACCGCAAAATCGGCTAACCGCGCCCGTGAGGTCGGTTTAAGAAAAGTGATCGGCTCGCTTCGTTCCAGCCTTATCGGCCAGTTTCTTACCGAGTCGGTGTTGATGAGCCTGCTCTCTTTTGTTATCGCGGTATTGCTGGCCTGGATGTTACTGCCTTTTTTCAACCAGTTGTCGGAAAAGAATTTACACATGCCGTGGACTTCCGCCTGGTTCCTTCCGGTATTGCTGTTGTCGGCTTTGCTGGTGGGGCTGCTCGCGGGTATCTATCCCTCCTTTTATCTCTCATCGTTCAAGCCGGTGAAAGTGCTGAAAGGCGATATCAGCCGCGGCGCACGCAGCTCGGTGCTGCGCAACGTACTGGTCGTTTTCCAGTTCACCTGCAGTATAGCGCTGATCATCGCTACGGTAGTCGTTTATACCCAAACCAGGTTTATGCTGAACCGGAATGTGGGCTTCAACAAAGACCAGGTATTGGTTATCCAGGGTACCAATACCCTGGGCGGAAAGCTGCGTTCCTTTCGCGATGAATTGCTGAAGCAGTCGTCTGTACAATCGGTATCCATCAGCGATTATCTTCCCGTGTCCAATACAAAGCGGAATGGTAATACGTTCTGGCTGGAAGCAAAAAGACAAACGGATGTGGGTGTGCCGGGACAGTTCTGGGTAGCCGATTCCGCTTATCTGCAAACCCTGGGCATTGAGCTGGTGCAGGGAAGGAATTTCGATCCGCGGTTATCGACCGATTCACAGGCGCTCATCATCAACCAGGCCATGGCCGTTAAACTTGGGCTGAAAGAGCCACTGGGGCAGCGGATCACGAATGGCGGAGGCGCCTATACCGTGATCGGGGTGGTGCGCGATTTCAATTATGAGTCGATGCAGCAGGAGATTCGCCCGCTGGTATTCGGGTTGGGCGAAAGCAATTCCATGATCAGTGTCAGGATCAAAGGCGAAAATGCCAAAACAGCCATTGCGCAGTTACAGCAGGTGTGGCATGCCTTCATGCCGAACCAGCAGATACGCTACAATTTTCTCGACAACAGCTTTGCGCAGATGTACAAAGATGTGCAGCGCATGCAGCAGATCTTCGGCAGCTTTGCGATGCTGGCTATTTTTATCGCCTGCCTGGGATTGTTCGCCTTATCGGCTTTTATGGTAGAGCAGCGTAACAAGGAAATGAGCATTCGCAAAGTGCTGGGCGCTTCGGTGTTACAGATCAATGGCCTTTTGTCGAAGGATTTCCTGCTGCTGGTGCTGCTCGCCTTTGTTATAGCGACACCGCTGGCCTGGTACGCCATGCGGATTTGGCTGCAGGAATATGCCTACCGGATCAATATCAGTTGGTGGATGTTCGGTATTGCCGCCCTGCTGGTAACCGTCATAGCCATAGTGACCATCAGCCTGCAATCGATCAAAGCGGCCCTCTCCAACCCCGTAGACGGGTTGCGGAACTAAGCTCACCCGTCGGGTACCACCCGACGGGTGGAACAATCACGCGCGGAGGCCGTCGATCAGGATGAGCACCATGTTCTCTTCCAACTGTTTGGCGCTGATCTTTTCCTTGCTGCGGTGCCAGCTTTCGATGCCGTTTACGGCATGCAGCATGATCAATACCACGGTGGGGGCATCAACGTGTTTCACTTCGCCGTTTTCGATGCCTTTTTCAATGATACCCGCCAGGCGTTTGCGATAGGCACGGCGTTGTTCGTGGTAATTGGACAGGAAAGGATCGGACAGGTGCTTCCAGTCGCGGTCGGCCACCATCACCCTGTCGTAATGGTCGAACATCATCCTGATGTGAAAGCGCAGCATAGCCTCGATCCGCGAAATATTCGACAGCGCGCCGGCTTCCACCTTGTCGCATTGCTCGTTGAAGGCGGTGGCTACCTTGAAGCAGATCTCCTGCAGAATTTCTTCTTTCGACTGGATGTGGTTGTACAGGCTGGCTGCTTCCACCCCCACGGCTTCGGCCAGGTCGCGCATGGAAGCCGCTTTAAAGCCACGTTCCCGGAAAAGACGGGTAGCCGCTTCCACGATCACTTCTTTTTTGGTGGCATTGTGCTTGTTCCTGATCTTGGCCATGGTTCGCCAAATATACAAACGAACGCCCGTTAGGAGAAGCGGGGTCAAAATTCCCTATTTTCGCGCCACAATTTTGAACCATGTCATTGATAGTAGTCGGCACAATGGCTTTCGACGCCATCGAAACACCTTTCGGGAAAAGCGGTCAGACAGTAGGCGGATCAGCCACTTACCTGGCCTGGAGTGCTACGAATTTTGTGGATACAGTTAACCAGGTGTCGGTGATCGGCTATGACTTTCCGCAGGAAGAGCTTGAAGCCCTGGCAAAAAGAGGCGTCCGGTTCGAGGGGGTGGAAAGGAAAACAGGCGAGAAGTCGTTCTTCTGGGCCGGCCGATATCATCTTGACATGAATACCCGCGATACGCTCGATACGCAATTGAACGTGCTCGCCAGCTTCGATCCTAAGATTCCCGACAGCTACCAGGGCGCCGAATTTCTTATGCTGGGCAACCTGATGCCCAGCCTGCAAATGAGCGTTATCCGGCAAATGAAGAAGCGCCCCAAGCTCATCGTGCTCGATACCATGAATTTCTGGATGGATACGGCGATGAGCGACCTGGAAGCGGTATTGAAAGAAGTGGATGTGCTGATGGTGAACGACAGCGAGGCAAGGCAGCTCAGCGGACAATACTCCCTGGTGAAAGCAGCCAGGCAGATCCGTAAAATGGGACCGAAATTCCTGGTGATCAAAAAGGGCGAGCATGGTGCGTTGCTTTTCCATGAAGACCAGGTATTCTTTGCGCCCGCGCTGCCACTGGAAGATGTATTTGATCCCACGGGAGCCGGCGATACTTTTGCGGGTGGCTTTATTGGTCACCTGGCGGCCACCCGCGACATCTCCTTCGACAATATGAAAACAGCCATCATCAAAGGGTCGGCGCTCGCCTCGTTCTGCGTAGAGAAATTCGGCACGCACCGGATGAAAGAGATCACCCGGCACGACATCGAAGAGCGGATGCGCCAGTTCGTTCAACTGGTGAATTTCGACATCCAGCTTGCCCGGTAAGGCGTTACCAGTTGATGCCGACGGCCCTGCGCGCCCGCAGGGTTTTACCCCCGGGATGAAAGGCCTGCGCCACCAGCACATAGGGTCCCGCAGGCAACACACGCCCTGCATCGCCGCGGCCGTCCCATATTATGGTGCCATTTAAACCACATATCCCCGAACGGATCACGGTTCTCACCCTACGGCCATCGTTATCATAAGCCGCTACCGAAAGCACATACCCTCTTTCGGGAAAACGGTAATGCAGTATTACCTGCCGGCTCTCCATCTCCGTGCTGAAAAAAGGGCCTGCTTCGGCTGTGCCTGCCTGTGAATTCGGCAGGCCGGGCGTTCCATAACGGGTATGTGCAGCCGCAGATGACCAGTTGCTGCGGTCATTGCCCGGCGCTGCCGCATCGAGCCGTTCCAGGGCAACCCCCTTGGGGTCGCGAACCAGGGGATGGTGCCACCCGGCCTCATAGTTAACTGCGTCTATCACCCGTCCGTCGGCCTGCAGCAACAGCACCGTACCTGCCTTGTCGGGAAAAGCGGGCAGCGCCGGAACTGCCATGAGCCGGCCGGTACCGCCGAATTGCCGCCGTACCCAGCCCGTGTCGGTCGACAAAGCGCAGAACTCGCCAGGCAGCAGGCAACGGCCATCGGTCGCCAGTGTTTTCAGCGTTGCGGGCGATCCCCCGTTGTCGCGGTTTCCCAGGCGCAACGACAAGAAGGGAATGGCATAAGGGCCTCCGTTGAACAATTCTATGTAGTCTGCCCCCGCCGGCGGCGGGTCGGATAATATCTCATTCAGCACAAGACCTTCATAATCGCTGTCGGGAAGCATGCAGTTGGTTTGCAGGCTGCCGAGCAGGGAATCGCATACGGAAATCCCGGTGACCGTTACGCCGTATAATACGCCGGGCGCCAGGGGAGAAGCCAGGTGCACCCGCCAGCAGTTGCCGACGATACCTGTTGCCAGTATGGAATCGACGGCCGGGGCGGGTTCTATGGATACAACCGGTGGACGGCCAACCCGTTCGTTGAACACCAGCATAAGTGTTTGCGGCTCTTCTGCGAAAGCATACATCGAAACCCCCGGAACTGCCAGGGCTGTTCCGGCTTTTACGGTGCCGGGGTTGCCGCCCGCATCGTCATCCGACGGTTGCCATTGATTCGCCAGCCGGCAGGCGTTTCGCGGATCCGCCGCTTCGATGCTGCGACCGCCCGGCGCCGACCTGCCATACGTGCCCAATGAATAACCGGCCGCATGCACCACCCGGCCGCGGGCATCTTCCAGCCAGATGGTATCGGCCTCATTACGCAAGCCCGGAAAACCCGCCAGTCCCAATACCCGGCCATAGCGCGCAAACGAATCGGCGACCGCTGTTTTGCAAAGCAGTAAAACACCGTTGGGGAAAAGGGTCGAGCCCATAGGAAACTTCGCCCGGCTGCGGCCATTGGTCAGTACCCATCCACCCAGGTCGAGGGTGTCGCTGCCGGTATTCCACAGCTCCACAAACTCCTCCGGCGGCAGCCCGCGTGAAGGAGTGGGGTCGGGCATCAGCTCCGTAATGGCCACCGGGAATCCCTGCCCGCGGCCATGTAATAACGCCATCAATGCGCTCACACACAATATCCATCGCCTCATGGCCCAAAGCTAAGCCGGCTGCCGAACCGGAATACCTGCAAGAAATTTTTGGGTGAAAAAACGGTGTGTACTAAATTCGTGCCCCATGAATACGATGAAACATACTGCAAAGACCAAAAAACAGTTTCCCCGGAAGGAAGGTGTCTGATCGTTTGTAGTTGCTTCAACAAAATAAACAGGCCTTCCAAGTTGGGAGGCTTTTTTTATCATCAAAATGAAAAATAGTCCATGAAAGTTGCCGTTGTAGGTGCCACCGGTCTCGTCGGTACCAAAATGTTGCAGGTGCTGGCCGAGCGAAATTTCCCGGTTACTGAACTCCTGCCTGTTGCTTCTGAAAAATCAGTCGGAAAAGAAGTGGAATTCAAGGGAAAGAAATACAAGGTGGTTGGTATGGCCGATGCCATCAAGGCCAGGCCTGCGGTAGCTATCTTTTCTGCCGGTGGCGGCACCTCGCTCGAGTGGGCGCCCAAATTCGCCGAGGCCGGTATTACGGTGATCGATAACTCTTCTGCCTGGCGGATGGACCCCAACAAACCACTGGTGGTTCCGGAAATCAATGCCGACATTCTCACGGTGAACGACAAGATCATTGCCAATCCCAACTGTTCCACCATCCAGATGGTGGTGGCGCTGAATCCGTTGCATAAGAAATACGGCATCAGGCGCGTGGTGGTATCGACTTACCAGAGTGTTACCGGCACCGGCGTGAAAGCGGTAACACAATTGCAGAACGAACGCAAGGGGGTGCAGGGCGAGATGGCGTATAAATACCCGATCGACCTGAATGTGATTCCCCAGATCGATGTGTTCCTCGATAATGGATATACCAAAGAGGAAATGAAGATGGTGAATGAAACCAAAAAGATCATGCGCGACGACAGCATTCGTGTAACGGCTACTACGGTGCGCATTCCCGTTATGGGCGGACACAGCGAGTCGGTGAACATCGAATTTGAAAAAGACTTCGATCTCAACGAGGTAAAAGACCTGTTATCGAAAGCGCCGGGGGTGGTATTGGTTGATGACCCCGCCAATGCGCAATACCCCATGCCGATGGATGCGCATGAAAAAGACGATGTATTTGTGGGAAGGCTTCGGCGCGACGAGTCAAATCCGAATACGCTGAATTGCTGGATCGTGAGCGATAACCTGCGCAAGGGCGCAGCGACCAACGCAGTGCAGATCGCCGAATACCTTAATGGCAAGGGGTTGCTGAACTGATAAGAATAATGATGGGTGATACGGCGTCCGGGTTGTTCCCGGGCGCCGTTTATTTTCAGTACCGCCAGCTTTTCAGATCGGCGCCGGCAGGGGCGCGTTGCTCCACCTCTTTCACCCACATGGGTATAAAGCGCTGGTGATACCGCAGGCGGCTGAGGTAGATGGGCACGGTATGGTCGCCGTTCCA
>JBDHYM010000079.1:0-12431 GCA_039811405.1 Flavihumibacter sp.
ATGATCAAACTTTAATGCCTTAACGTTGTTTTAAAGGTGTTGGCATAATTTTATTGCCCGTAGTTTTGCTGGCCAGGCCAGATTTGTAACCAATTAAACAACTTTAATATGGCATTTACGCTTCCCCCGCTCCCTTATGCAGCAAATGCACTGGAGCCGCACATCGACACCGAGACAATGAACATCCACCACGACAAGCATCACCAGGCGTATGTGGACAACCTGAATAAAGCCATTGCCGGCACAGCCAACGAAGGAAAATCGCTGGAAGCGCTGGTAGCCGCTGCCGGCAGCATTTCTCCGGCCGTTCGCAACAATGGCGGCGGACACTGGAACCATAGCTTCTTCTGGGAAACCATGAGCCCGAAAGGCGGCGGCCAGCCGACCGGCGCGCTCGCTGACGCCATTAACAGCACCTTCGGTTCATTCGATGCCTTCAAAGAAAAATTCGCCGCCGCCGGCATGACCCGCTTTGGCAGCGGCTGGGCCTGGCTGATCAAAAAAGACGGCAAGCTCGAGATCAGCTCCACGCCGAACCAGGACAACCCCCTGATGGACGTAGCCGAGGTTAAAGGCACTCCCCTGCTGGGTGTTGACGTATGGGAACACGCCTACTACCTCAAATACCAGAACAAACGCGCCGATTACCTGGCTGCTTTCTGGAATGTGATCGACTGGAATAAGGTGGCAGAAAGAAACAAATAAACAGTTTGAGGTTTGAAGTTTGAGGTTTGAGGTGGCTACCGCGCGCCAGGCAGGCCAAAGTAATGGCAACTTGCATTCAAATGTAACTTGCCATTCAGTCAGGTCTCAACACCTGCGGCAGCCACCTCAAACCTCAAACCTCAAACCATAAAAAAACACTCATGAAACTCATTCATTTTTTGTTTGCCGCTGTTTTTTTGTGCTCTTGCTCTTCACACCAGGCGCCTGGTAAAAAGGTGGTGGTTATGTCGAGTGGAAAAGTGACGGTAGCGGGCGATATAGTGACGCTGGAACCCGGTACGCAGCACAATGAAACGCCGGTTACGCTGGCGGGTACAAAGCTGACGGTAAAAGCCGGCGGCGACAGTAAAGACTATGAAGTGCCCGAAGCAGGCACCTGGCTGCTGAACCTGAAAAAAGACACCCTTATCGGCAGCATCCAGAACTATGGTGGCGAAAGCACCCGCGAAGGAAGCATCTCTCAGGAGGTAATGATGGAGCGGATGGACAGCCTGAAGGCCCTGATGCAGGGTACAAATGTATCTGCCGCCAGAAAGAATCATTTTGCGGCGCCGGGCCAGCTCATCAAAATCAATGGAGAAGACAATACGGTTATTGTAGGGCCCTTTAAGGGCATCCCTGCATCGCTGACGCCAGACCATGCCGGGAAAATACCCGAAGTGTATAAATTCATCAGCAACAAAGACGCCCGCGAAACGCTCGACAAGCTCGAAAAACTATTGAAACAGTAAATGGCTAAATGAATGGCGCCCGGCCGCTAAGGCACGGGATCATGGCCGCTGCCGCCCCAGGGATGGCAGCGGCCAATTCTTTTCAGCGCCAGCCAGCCGCCTTTGAACAGGCCATGTTTACGAAGCGCTTCCAGCGCATATTGCGAGCAGGTAGGTGTGTACCTGCATTTCGGGCCGAGCAGGGGCGATATGCCCCACTGGTAGAATCGTATCAGCGCGATGAAAGGCAATGCCAGCAGGTTCCGTAGCGTCTTCATTTGTTTAACGGGTTTTCGGCAGTACCTGGCCGCGGCCCGCTTATTTTTCTGCCGATTTTTTCGAGGGCCTGGCCTACGGCCCGGTAAACATCCTCAAAAGGCAGGTGGCTGTTGCCGGTATAGATAAAGAACAGCAGCACCTGCCGATTGTTGTCACGCACCAGTTGCTGCAAGCTGTTTTGCTGTAACCGGTATGCTTCGCGGCACCGTCGTTTTACCAGGTTCCGGTCTACGGCCTTGGCGAATTTCTTTTTGCTGACCCCCGTGCCGAACAGAACGCCTGCGGGTCGGTCGGGTGAAGCCGGCTGTACACTGAAATACACGCGATAGGGGCCGGCAGACAGTTTTTGTCCGCTGGTAAATAAAGCATCTATCAGCTTCCGGTGTTTCAGCCGCCCCGTGGCAGGCAGCCCGTATTTGGTAGCCATTCGAATGGTTTCAATACAAAAATAGCTCCTGCCTTGCCGGCAGGAGCTATCAACAACATATATACGCAACGGGCACAGCCCGGCTTTTACTTCAGCTTGCTTTCGGAAGAAACCGTCAGTTTCTTGCGACCCTTTGCACGGCGGCTGGCCAGCACCTTGCGGCCATTGGCGGTTTGCATGCGTTTGCGAAAACCGTGAACGGTTTTGCGGCGACGACGGTGCGGTTGAAATGTTCTTTTCATTTTAATTCGTTTTTTACCCTCTTAAAAATGTACAACCGTGGAGAACCGGTTGTTGAAATTTCACACCGGGGTACCATACCCGGCAGTGTCGTGAAAGGGAACGCGAAGGTAAAGCAAAAAGTCAACACTAAAAAGTCAAAAAAGGCTTATTCCCGGCAACGGCAAGCGGCGCTAGGCAAGCTCTATCTTTTGGGCCTCTACCGGTTGGCCGAAGAAAATAGCCGAACGATGCTGGAAATCAATGGGATCGTCGGTAGTAAAAAACAGGCGGCGGCCATTTTTACTGATCCGCGCATCCATTTCCGGGTGCCGGTACAGGTAATCTGCCAGGCCTTCGGCCACCAGCGGCCCCTGCGTGATCAGCCGGACGCCTTTCGGCAGGAAAGTCTTGATCTTTTCTTCCAGCAGGGGGTAGTGGGTGCATGCCAGCAGGATGGTATCGATGCGGGGCTGGCGAGCCAGCAAACGGCTGATATGCTGTTGGATAAAATAATCGGCGCCAGGCTTCAGGTGCTCATTGTTCTCGATAAGCGGAACCCACATGGGGCAGGCTTCCTGGTACAGGGCAACTTCGGGAAAAAATTTCTCCAGCTCGATGGCATAAGAATCCGATGCCACCGTGCCGGTGGTTGCCAGCAATCCCAATTGCCCGCTGAGAGAATAGTTACCCACCACTTCGGTGGTGGGTCTGATAACACCCAATACACGCCGGTCGGGCGCTAAACGGGGCAGGTCTTGCTGCTGGATGGTTCTTAACGCCTTGGCGGAAGCGGTGTTGCAGGCAAGCACTACTAACGGGCATCCCTGCTCGAAAAACCACCGCACTGCCTGCAGCGTGTACCGGTGAACGGTATCAAAGCTGCGATTGCCATAGGGCGCGCGGGCATTGTCGCCGAGGTAAATGAAATCACACTCCGGCAGCCGCCCCACAATATCTTTCATGACCGTAAGCCCCCCGTAACCGGAGTCGAAAATCCCTATCGGAGAAAATGAAGCTGGCATCATTCAAAACACTGTTGAAGCTGCAACTTACAAATCAAATCCAGAACTGGCGGTAATAAACAACAAACGCCGGGATGCTATCCCGGCGTTCATGGTGAGCCTTAAAAAGTGAATTGAATTATTTCAAACCAAGTTTCTTCTTCACCAGCGGCAATATATCGTCGGCGGGAGGAGAAACGATCAGGTATTCTTTCGGCAGCACATAGGCATAACCGGCTTCTTTGGCAACAACTGAAACCGCATCCATTGCTTTTTTCTGGATCGGCCCGCTCAGCTCTTCCTGCTTTCTTTGCAGCTCCTGTTGAATGCGTTGCTCTTCGCCCTGCAGTTCCTGCAGCTTGGCCTGGAGGTCCTTCCGTTTAACATCTTTCACAGCGGGAGCCATGGTAGCCGAATCTTTATTGAACTTCTGGATGGCCTCGTTCAGTGCGTTTTCTTTGTCTTGCGCTGAAGCGATCAGCGCTTCGCGGAACTGATTTAAAGTAGAGTCTGCCTTTTTTGCCTCGGGCATTAAGCCGACAAGCTCATTAAAGCTGACATAGCCGATTTTAGTCTGTGCCTGTACGCCATTGCTAATCATCACCAGACCAACGGCCGCCATTAGAATTGGTAAAACCTTTTTCATGCGTTTGTTTGTTACTTAAGTTGTTTTTGTAGGGGTTAACGTTGTCTTTTTACGACCTTTTCAGGTTTATTTAACACCCAGTTCCCTGAGCACATCTTCGCTCTTGTCGAGTTTAGGGTCGGCAAATATAACGGTAATTCCTTCACTTTTATCCAAAATAAAGTCGTACATGCGGGCAGCCGCAATTTTCTGGATAGCTGTGTAAACCTTGTCCTGCACGGGTTTCACGAGCTCCTGGCGCTGCTTGAAGAGGTCGCCTTCGAACCCGAAACGCTTGCGCTGCAGGTCGCGAACCTCTTTCTCCCGCAAAAAGATCTCATCCTCTCTTTTCTTACGCAGTTCTTCGCTCAGCATAACCTGCTCGGCCTCATAATCTTTATACATTTTATCGAGCGCCGCCTGTTTGCCGTCGATTTCTTTCTGCCAGTCCTGGCTGATCTTATCGAGCTTGGCCTGCGCCTCCTTATAGGCGGGCATTTTATCGAGTATATACCGGGTGTCTACAATGGCATAGCGTTGTGCCTGTACAGCCGCCGCCAGCAGCACCAATGACAGTAAGGTTATTAATTTTTTCATGTTATACTTTTTAATGACGGGTTTTTATTCGGGCTCAAAGCCGAGCATAAAGGTGAATTTAGCCGCATCGCGCAGCCGGCCACCCGGTGTCATCCTGTCAAATCCAATACCATAATCGAATCCAAGCAGACCGAACATCGGCAGGAAGAAGCGCATGCCCAAACCGGCGCTGCGACGCAGGCGGAAGGGATTGTAGTCTTTGTAATCATACCAGCCGTTGGCCGCTTCGAAAAACGCCAGTCCGTAAATAGTGCTGTTCGGGTTGGTCGAGAACGGATAGCGCAGTTCCATCGTGTACTTGTTAAAGATGGTAAAGAACTGGCTGGCCGACGATTTATCCGGATTGACAGTGGGGTCGGAATTATCATATACCGGATATCCGCGGTGGGCGATGATATCGTAGCCCAGCAGGCCGAAGTTATTGGTCAGGCCCGCATCACCCAACTGGAATCTTTCGAAGGGCGAGTAGTCGAGCTTGGAATTATACCGGCCCATAAAGCCGTACTTGGCCGCCGCCTTGAATACGAACTGCTTGCTTCTGTCGGCGCCCATAGGCCGGCCGATCGGCACATACCATTCACCTGTAAAACGCCATTTGTGGAATTCGGGCAGCTCATACGGATTCTTCGAATTGACGCGGCTGGGATCGATCAATGAATACGGCGGTGTTGCCTGTACACTCATCAGGAAGTTGGAACCGCTTCGCGGATAGATCGGCTGATCGATCGATGAGCGGTTCAATGCCAGTTTCAGGCTGATGTTGTGTGCCGTTGTATTGTTCAGTCCCGGGAACAGGTTAGGATAATTCTGCAGCTTGTACTGTGTCAGGTTGAGCGAGTACACGAGGGTGAAATAATCGTCGGGCCAGCGAAGCTGTTTACCCAGGGCGATCGATACACCCAGCGTTCTTAAGAAAGAAGTATCACCGGCCTTGCGGTCGTAATAACCGGTGTACGGGTTATAGGCATTCGCGAAGCGGGTGCTGTAAAAGCTGACCGTAAAAGAATTGCGTCGCTTACCGCCGAGCCAGGGTTCGGTGAACGAGAAGTTGTACGAACGGAACTGCCGCCCATTGCTTTGCACCCGAAGGCTAAGCTTCTGGCCATCACCCGTCGGTAACGGATCCCAGGTTTCCCTGTTAAAAATATTGCGGATGGAAAAGTTATTGAATGTAACGCCGAGGGTACCGGTCAAACCGATGTTGCCGCCCCAGCCGGCCGACAGCTCGAGCTGGTCGTTCGATTTTTCTTCCACTTTGTAATTGATGTCCACCGTTCCGTCGTCAGGGTTGGGAACGGGGTTGATGTCTATCTTCTCCTGGTTGAAATAACCCAGGTTGGCAATTTCGCGGTTGGAACGGATCAGGTCGGTGCGGCTGAACTTCTCGCCGGGTATGGTACGCAGCTCACGGCGGATCACATATTCCTTTGTCTTGTCGTTCCCCGCGATATTGATATTCTTGATGGTGGCCTGCGGGCCTTCACGCATGCGGATCTCGAAATCGATGGTGTCGTTGTATACCCTGGTTTCGACGGGGTCAACCGAAAAGAAAAGGTAGCCGTCGTCCATATAATAACCGCTGATGTCACCGCCTTCCTGCGACATACGCAGCTTTTTGTTCAGCGTTTCCAGGTTGTATATATCGCCCTTCTTGATGCCCAGCATAAGGCTAAGCACCGAGTCGCTGTATTTCGTATTACCCTTCCAGGTAATATCGCCGAAATAATACTGTCGGCCTTCATCTACCTTGATATCGATATTGAGATTGCCTTTCGGATTGTAATAAAGGGTGTCTTTAACAATACCCGCATCGCGGTAACCCACCGAGTTATAATATTCTACTACTTTTTCCTTGTCTTCGTTGTACTTCGTTTCATTGTATTTGGCCGAACTGAACAATTTGAAACGGAACCAGGGGTCGAGGTAACTCAGTGTTTTGGTGGGTGAAAGGTACCCGTAATCTTTCACGTAGTCGGAGAACGATTCGCGCTTCACTTCGCCGTAGCTGCTGGAATCTTTCTCCGGATAAAGGGTCAGCCGCGACGTTTCTTTGGTACCCTTCATTTTCTTCTTCAGTTTGACTGTCGCCACTTTTTCATTGCCAAAGAAGTTCACATTGTTGATGCGAACCTTGTTGCCCTTGGTAACATTGAAGATAAGCTGCTGCGTATTGACGAAAGCCGGGTCGTTTTTCTCCACGATCTGCACCGTAGCGCCGCGGAATCCTTTCTCGACATAATATTTTTCGATGTTCATCACCGCGTTCCGTTTCATGTTTTCGGTGATGACGCGGCCTTTTACCAGACCTGTTTTTTTGTCGAGGTCTTCCTGCTCCGATTTTCGCACGCCTTTGAAGGAGTAGCTCGACAGGCTGGGTCGCTCCACCACTTGTATCTCGAGGTAAAGCCGGGTATCGTCTTCCAGCTTCGTGAAAAATATCTGGATATCGGAGAAGAGGTTCTGTTTCCAAAGGTTCAGGATCGCTTTGCTGATATTGTCGCCGCCGGGCAATACGATCTTCTCCCCTACAGTCAGTCCCGATATCGACAGCAGCAATGATTCGTCCCTGTATTTTGTGCCGGCAACTTTGATACCGGCAATGGTGTACTCTTTGGGGTTTTTTGCGTTCATCACGGCCACCAGTTCCGGATCGACGATTTGAGGCAATGTATCAGGTTGTTGCGCGTTGACTTTCAGTCCGATCATAAGCAGCAGTAAGGCAACAACGGGTAATCTTCGGAGCATCAGGCGGTTTTATAAAGTAGGCAAATTAGCGGATAGTTTAAAAAAGCTTTGTTAAAGGGACGCGTCCTGCACCTGGGCGCTGGTTTTGCCGAACCTTCTTTCTCTTTTCTGGAAATCAATTATGGCCTCATAGAGATTGTTTTTCCGGAAGTCGGGCCAGCGTACACTGGTAAAATACAGTTCGGCATAGGCAAGCTGGTAGAGCAGGAAATTGCTGATTCTGAACTCTCCGCTGGTGCGGATCATCAGCTCGGGGTCGGGAAAATCGCTGGTGCAGAGGTACTGCTCCAGGGTGTCTTGGGTAATGGCTGCGGGATCGAGCTTCCCGGCTTTCACATCCTGGCCAATCTGTTTTACGGCCTGCACCAGTTCCCACCGGCTGCTATAGCTCAGGGCGAGTACCAGGTTCAGACCGGTATTGCCGGCTGTAAGGTCGATCGCTTCTTTCAGCTCTTGCTGGGCGCCGGATGGCAACATACCTGTATCGCCGATAACATGCAGTCGGATATTGTTCTTATTAAGGGTAGGCACTTCCCGGTGAATGGTGACTACCAGCAGCTCCATCAACCCTTTTACCTCTTCTTCGGGGCGATCCCAGTTTTCGGTGCTGAAGGCATAGAGGGTCAGATACCCTATGCCCAGCTCGGCGCAGCCTTCCACCACATCCCGAACGCTTTCTACCGCATGGTAATGACCAAAAAGGCGATCCTGTCCTTTTTCCTGCGCCCAGCGACCGTTACCATCCATGATGATGGCGATGTGCCGGGGTAGTTTTTTCAGCTCTATTTCCGCCTTTAAGGCCGACATGCTTGCATTTTTCAGGGGGCAAAACTAATGAAACTGTTTGAGGTTTGAAGTTTGAGGTTTGAGGTGGGGTCGCTGAGGGGGCGAAAAACGGCCAAAATAGTGGTTTTGTCTACAAATAATCCCAGGTTGGAGACAAGTTATGCCTGAAAACGGGGGTCTCAAAAGACAATTTCACGGCAACCAAATCCTTCTCGCACGCGGCAGCACCTCAAACCTCAAACTTCAAACCTCAAACCATTCTCAGAGTTTCGCGGTGGGGCACCGGTAGCTGGTCAGGTTGAAGCTTACGGTTACCTGGGCGGTGGTAAACTGGTCTTTTTGCTTGGCATAACCGCGCTGGCGACCTTCGATGCCGATGGGTGTGGCGGTCACCTCATAGCTGCGGTCTTGCAAAAGGCCGGCGACCGGGGTAGAGCCATCGGGCAACAGGGGGAATTTATCGGCACCCACATAAGTGGTGCTTACATCGTCGAGGTAGTCGGTGGTAGTGAACCGGTGCAGTACTTCGAAGCCGATATTGATCTTTTGATTGATGGCATATTTGATGCCCACGCCGAAAGGTATGGCAAAAGCCATGCTGCCGTAAGGCTTGCGATCGGGATAGGCGGCCAGGCCCTGGCCTTCGGTAGCCAGCGGCCGCAGATAATATTTGGTGCCGTTCAGGTAGGCATAAGGGTCGTAGCTGAAAATGCTGCCGCCGAGGGTTACATAGGGCGTAAAGCGATATTCTTCCGTACCCGGTATGAATTTGAAGAAGTTGAAATCGCCCTGCAGCCCGAGTTCCCATACACTGGTATTGAAGCTGAGGTTGCGCAGGCGCTGGAAGGTGTTATCGTCGTAATACCTGTCGGCATATCCCAATTGCGAAAACTGGCCCTGCACACGTACCGCTATATAATTACCGAACTGCTTCCGGAAAAAAGCGCCGACGGCGAGTTTTGGGCGATTGACGTGTGCGCGGGGGTTCAGATCGCCAAAATAATGCGCGGCGCCGAGGGAAAAGCCAAACTCCCCGGAAAAAACAACCGATTCCATTTGCGCATTTGCCCGGGTACCGACGATAATGAGGAGGCAAAGCAGCCCTGTAAGCTTCTTCATGATGCAATATAATTCTAAAATCGTGGGATTAAAACGGTTCCACGGGGCTTAACATATATAAAGAAATGCTAATTACGGGTATCCAGGCCCCAGGACAGCTTTTTGCGCAGGGTGGTCAAAAAGTTGTTCTCGTTGAGTCGCAGGATGTTCACGTCGAAGGTTTCCCGCCGTACAGCCAGTTGAATATTCCGCGGTACCAGCTCCCGGCGGCTGTCGAGCGAGCATATAAAATGGTCGGCCCGGCCTTCGACTTCAAAAGAAATGATATTGTCGTCGGGAACAACGATGGGGCGCACATTGAGGTTATGGGGTGCTACCGGCGTGATGACGAAGCTGCCCGACTCCGGAAAAACGATCGGTCCGCCGCAGCTCAGGGAATAACCGGTAGAGCCGGTAGGCGTGCTAACGATCAGTCCGTCGGCCCAATAGGTATTCAGGAACTCGCCGTTCAGGTAAGTATGAATCTTGATCATCGGCGAAGTGTCGGTTTTGTGGATCGCGAATTCATTCAGCGCATAGGGCGTTTCGAAAAGAGCGCGATCGGCATCGAGGTGGATCAGCGAACGGCTGTCGACCACAAAATTGCGTCCTTTAAGGCTGGCCACCGCCGTTTTCATTTCTTCTTTGCCAATGCTGGCCAGAAAGCCCAGCCGCCCGAAATTAATACCGAGTATGGCGATCTTTTTATCGCGCACCAGGGTTACGGTATCGAGCAGGGTCCCATCGCCACCGAGGCTTATAATGAATTCAACCGACTCATCGAGCTCATCGCTGGTCCGGAACGTGCTGGTGCCGTTGAGCTGGTGGCGAACGGAGTCGTGCAACTGCTCAAAAAAAGGCTGGTAGATTACCGGCTCGATCTTGTTTTCGGCCAGGGCCGAGATCAGTGAATGTATCTCGGTATGGTAGTCCTGGTCGATCGCCCTGCTGTATATAGCCACTCTCATTATGCTACGAAATTAAAAATCATTCCTAAAGTGGAAAAAGAAGCCGCTTTGCCCCGTCATATTGAAGCTGTATTCGAACCGCATCACCACATCGTACAGGGTAACCACATCAACCCCGGCGCCGGCGCTGTATAACATGCGGTTTACCAGTGAGTTTTGCGGATAGCTTTTATTGTACGCATATCCTATATCCGAATAAGTTTTGGCATAGATACGGAAAGGAATCCGGTCGTGGCTCTGCGAGCGTATGGGCAAGCCGATGCTGAAATTAGCCATCTCCCGCCGCAGGGTGTTTCGTAACAGGAGGGCGGCCACGCCGTCGATCACGTATTTCTCCATGCCGCGCAGGTAAAGATCGCTGTAGCCGAAAAGCCGCTGCTGGGTATAGGGCTGGTCGAAAGGCAGCTTTATATTAGCGTTGGCCTGCAGGGTATAAGAGAATTTTTTATGAAGGTCCCACGACTGTGTTGCTTTTGCCGCCAGCGACCATACCCCTACATCCCCGCCAAAGCCCAGCCGGGAAACAGTCAGCTCGCCCATGCGCCCCCGCAGCGGATAGGGTGCATAGTCGGTGTTGATATAAGTAACCGTATATGATAGCTCGGGGTAGAAGGTCTTCAGCTTCTGGTTGGTGCTGAGATAGGTCGGGTTGACATGCCATACGGCGCTGTCTATCCGTACATTGGTAAAGCTCAGCCGCACGGTATGGCGGGTGCGCAGGTGGGGGCGGTAGCTGTAGCTGAGGGAAGCGTTGTTTACTTCTTCCAGGAATTTATTCGCGTGCGGCAGGGAGTCTGCCCGTAAAAAGAACTGCTTGTTATTGACCGTCAGCGGGTTGATCTCTTTCTGGGCATTGTAGTTGAAATTGATGCCATACCCGTGTTTCAGTGATTTATCGCTGAAGGCAAAAGGCTGGTCGTAGCTGGCCTGGATGGCCCGCGAATAACCAGTGATCAGCCAGAGTCGCAGCCGGTCGTTGCGACCGGTGGTATTGTAATAGGTAAACTTGGCGCCGAGGTCAAGGCGGCCGAGGCTGTATCCCTGGTCGGCCCAGGTTTGCAGGTTGCGGTCAACCGGCTTGAAATAGGGGATGGGGAAAATATACCAGCGCTCTTTTACGTCGATCTGCACATCGACGATGTACCCGCGAAAGCTTCTGAGTGAGATGACCACGTCGTTGAAGAGCCGGGTGTTGATAAGCTGCTGCCGGCCGACCTTGAATTTTTCCACCAGTTCGTCGAGCCGGATGGAGTCGCCTTCGGCAAAAGGCAGTTCTCTTTTGATGATAAAGTCTTTGGTTTTCTTATTTCCCTGGATAACGATCTCGCCAACGCGAAATTCACGCCTGACAGTATCGGTGACAGGGGGCGGCACGGCTCCGGCCAACAGGACCGGCAAAAGCTCCTGCTGCGCATGCTGTTGGCTGGCTGCCTGCCCGGAAGACCTTGACACAACACACAAAAAGGCTGCAGCCAGAACGACTATGTACTTGCAATTTCGCATTCACACCAGGGGCGGCAATGAAAATACAGGATTACCAATAAGAATACCAGCCCGATGATTATTATTTTTAGAGATTGAGGTAATTCATCAGGTGGTCGTAGTTGTTCCGGAGCTCGTTTTCATATTGCTCCTCGCCAAAATAGTAGCGCACCTGGTACTCGTATCGCTGGAAAGTGGCGACGATATCGGAAAGTTCCATTTTATTGATCTTAAGAATTACAAAGAAAACGCCCAGGTTATTATCGAAGTAAGTGTTGAGCTGAGTGATTTGTGCATCGTTGGTTTCTACAAGTTTATATATTTCAGAAAAAGCAAAGTGTTGCTTTTCCATTTCCAGCACAATGATACCGCCTGGTTCATCGGCCCCGATCATATGCCCGGTGTAGCGCAGCAGGTCGGCGGCGGCAATAGCACCTACCCAGTTACCATCGGTTTCGGCCACCGGCACCAGGTCGAGCCCGTATTCATTGGCCACTTGCAGTGCTTCCGTGAAATGGCTGTTGGGGGCTACTTTGACCTGGCTGATATGAGGAATAAGGGCAGACAACAGCAGGTCGTCGGTGGCTGCGCCCGTCAGGTCATTTTCAGCCACCAGGCCCAGGTATTTCTCTTCATCCACCAGGGCCAACTGGCGTACACGGCAATCATCCATTAACTGAAGGGCCCTGAAAACGGGGTCTTTGGGCGACAATACAGGCAGGGATGCAGATATAAGTTCTTTATTGATCACTGCAAGATGATTTG
>JBDHYM010000080.1:0-12285 GCA_039811405.1 Flavihumibacter sp.
ATGGATCAACCACTATATGATTTCGGCATGGTCGGCCTGGGTGTAATGGGCCGCAACCTGCTGCTGAATATAGCCGACCATGGCTTCAAAGCCATCGGCTTCGACACCAATCCCGAGAAAACAAAAGCACTGGAAGAAACCGCCACCAAAGGAACCGTGGTTAAAGGGGTTAATACCCTGGGGGAAATGGTCAGCCAGCTTGCCACGCCGCGCCGCATCATGATACTGGTGCCCGCCGGCAAACCGGTCGACGATGTGATCGAAAGCCTGCTGCCGCTGGTAAGTCCCGGCGACATTATCATCGACGGCGGCAATACCTATTATACGGATACCCTTCGCCGTTATGAGTACCTGCAACCCAAAGGATTGCATTTCATTGGCATTGGTGTTTCAGGCGGTGAGGAAGGCGCCCGCCTCGGGCCGTCCATGATGCCGGGTGGCAATAAGGAGGCCTGGGAGCACCTTAAACCGGTGCTGCAGGCCATCGCCGCCAAGGTAAACGGCGAACCCTGCGTCGATTACATGGGCAAAGGCGCCGCCGGCCATTTCGTAAAAATGGTTCATAACGGTATCGAGTATGCGATTATGGAGCTGATCTGCGAAACCTACCACCTGCTTCACCACGGCGCGGGGCTTAGCAACCGGCAGATCCAGGAAACATTCGCCGCCTGGAACGAAGCCGAGCTGAAATCTTATCTCATCGAGATCACCGCCGATATCTTCAAGGTAAAAGACCCTGAAACCGGCAACGACCTGGTGGATATGATCCTTGATAAGGCCGGCGCCAAAGGCACCGGTAAATGGACCACCCAGATCGCAATGGATATGGGTGTGGCCATTCCCACCATCGACATGGCTGTTACCATGCGGAATATTTCGGCGATCAAAAGCCAGCGCGTGGAGGCAAGCAAGCTGCACGACAAGCCCGTTAACAGTGCCGGCGATTTCAAAGCGATGACCGATGATTATAAAAAAGCGTTGTACACCTCCATCATATTAAGCTATGTGCAGGGTATGGCCATGCTGCAAACGGCATCGTCGGAGCTGAACATGGATATACCGCTGCAAAACGCGGTGAAAGTGTGGCGCGGCGGCTGTATCATCCGCTCCACCCTGCTGGAAACCTTCTATGAAGCCTACCTGCGCACGCCTTCTATTCCCAATCTCCTGCTCGATGATGCCATCGCTTCGCTCGTAAAAGCGAATATTTCATCGTTGCGAAAAGTGATCGGCCTGGCAGCCGCCAACGGCTTCCCTGCCGGCGGGCACATGACAGCGCTTACCTATTATGATGCATATACTTCTGCCCGCCTTCCGTTGAACCTGCTGCAGGCGCAGCGCGACTACTTCGGGGCGCACACCTACGAACGCATCGATAAAGAAGGGAAATTTCATACCCAATGGACCTGAAACCGATAAAACAGTACAATGTCTTCACCCCATAAAAGACCGCCCTCGGCCCTCATTTTTATTTTTGGCGGAAGCGGCGACCTCAACCACCGGAAGCTTTCTCCGGCACTTTACAACCTGTTCATCGACAACTGGATGCCCGAGAAATTCGATATCGTGGGCATCAGCCGCCGCCCGTACGACAACAATACCTATCGCACACACCTGCTGAACGGCATTAATAAGTTCAGTCGCCGGAAAGACGACCAGAACGGCTCCTGGACTACTTTCTCGTCGCGTATCAGCTACCTGCAAATGGACGCCGAGAAAGAAGAAGAATACCAGAAAATACTCGACATCGTAAAGCAGAAAGAAGCCGAATACGGCGAGCACCCGCAGGTGATCTTTTACCTGGCGGTGGCGCCGCAACTGGTGCCCGGCATCGTGTCAAAGCTCGGTCCGCTGAACATCTGCGCCGATACCAAATGCACGCGCGTGGTGGTGGAGAAGCCCTTCGGGCACGATCTGCAAAGCGCGCTGGAGCTGAACAAGCTGCTCGCCGGCATGTTCGACGAAAAGCAGATATACCGCATCGATCATTACCTGGGCAAGGAAACGGTGCAGAACATCCTCGCCCTGCGTTTTGCCAATGCGCTGTTCGAGCCCATCTGGAACCGGAACTACATCGATCATATCCAGATAACCGTAACAGAAACCGTGGGGGTGGAAGGCCGCGGCGATTTCTATGAATCATCGGGCGCGTTGCGCGACATGGTGCAGAACCATATCCTGCAACTGCTGTGCATGGTGGCCATGGAAGCGCCGGTGAGTTTCGACGCCGACGAGATCAGGAACAAGAAAGTCGATGTGCTGCATGCCATCCGTAAAATCAGTACGGAACAAGTGCATGCGCATGCCGTTCGCGGCCAGTACGGGCCGGGATGGATGCGCGCCGAAGAAGTGCCGGGCTATCGCCAGGAGAAAAATGTGGCGCCTGATTCGGACGCCGAAACATTTGCCGCTGTTAAATTTTACATCGACAACTGGCGCTGGCAGGATGTGCCTTTCTATGTGCGTACCGGCAAGCGGATGAATGAAAAGGAAACCATCATCACCATCCAGTTCAAGGCCGCGCCAAACTACGCTTTTCCGCCCGAAGCCGCTGATACCTGGCGCCCCAACCGGCTCACGATCAGCATCGCACCCGAGATGGATATCCGCCTGCGTTTCCAGGCCAAGCGCCCGGGGCAGGGCGTATCGCTCAGCCCGGTCGACATGATCTTCAGCTACAAAGACGCCTATACCGAAGAAGAGCCTGAGGCATACGAAACGCTGCTGCTCGATGTAATGGAAGGCGACGCCACCCTCTTTATGCGCGAAGACCAGGTAGCGGCCGCCTGGCGTGTTATTATGCCCATACTGGAAGCGTGGACCAGCCGGCCGCCGGTTGATTTCCCCAACTATGCACCGGGTTCCTGGGGGCCGGAAGATGCGGAAGCGCTGATCGCCCGCGATGGCCGGAACTGGGTTACCCTGCCACCTCCACACAAAGAATAACCATGATGGCACCCTCCATACATATCTGCAGCAACCCCGAAAGCGTGGCGCAGGCCGCCGCGGGTTTTATCGTGAACCGCATTCGGCATGTATTGCAAAAGCAGGACCGGTTCACGATCGCTTTATCGGGCGGCTCCACGCCGAAACGCCTGCACGAGTTGCTGGCAGCGGAGCCTTACCGCGACCAGGTCGACTGGTCGAAGCTGCATGTGTTCTGGGGCGATGAGCGGTATGTGCCGCTAGACGACAGCCGCAACAATGCCAGGATGGCCTATGACACCCTGCTGAATCATGTACCGGTTCCCGAAGCGCATATCCACCTGATGAATACCGGGTATGCCGATCCCGCCGAATCAGCGCATGCCTATGAGCGCCTTCTGCATCGTTATTTTGACGAGCAACCGCATAGCTTCGACCTGCTGTTGTTGGGTATGGGCGACGACGGTCATACGCTGTCGCTTTTTCCCGGCACGGAGGTAGTGCATGAAACCAGCCGCTGGTGCGCCGCTTTCTTTTTGCAGCAGCAGGACATGTTCCGGGTAACGGTAACCAGGCCGGTCGCCAATGCTTCGGCCTGCGTGCTCTTCCTGACAACCGGCGCCACGAAAGCGCCCGCGCTGAAGGAGGTGCTGCAGGGCGCGCCGAATATAGACCTCTACCCCGCGCAAAGCATTCGACCGGAGAAAGGGGAGTTGCATTGGATCGTTGATGAAGCGGCGGCGGGCGGGCTGGTATAAGTAACCGGGTTCTTTTTATTGCGTATTTCTCTCTTTGTGCTGCTGTTAATGCAATATTGGTCAGTTTAGCGCCTATTTTTATACCCGATCGGGTATAATTATTGTGTTTTTTTAAATTTTATACCCGATCGGGTATAATTATTCGTAAATACATAATTTTATACCCGAAAGGGTATAAAATGGAAACCGAAAACGACAGATTATCCCGGTTTATAAAGGAGAAACGAAAACAGGCCGGGCTTTCGCAACCAGCGTTGGCCGCCAAGGCGGGCGTGGGTCTTCGCTTTGTAAGAGACCTTGAGCAGGGAAAAGCAACCCTGAAAATGGACAAGGTAAACCAGGTGCTCAAACTCTTCGGTCATGAACTGGGCCTCGTTCCGCTTAACCGAAAATCACTGATCGATGCGGAAGGCTAATGTATTGATGGATGGCCATACAGCAGGCTACCTTTCCGAAACGGAAGATGGTTACCGCTTCTGGTATGACGCCGCTTATCTGAATACAGCACAGGCAAAAGCGGTCAGCCTTACCCTGCCGTTGACAGACAAGCCTTACAACAGCAAAACGATGATCCCGTTTTTTGACGGGTTGATTCCCGAAGGCTGGTTACTGGAAGTAGCAGAAAAAAACTGGAAGCTGAACGAACGTGACAGGATGGGTCTTTTATTAGCTTGTTGTAAAGATTGTATTGGCGCGGTAAGTATTGTTGAAGCCAAAGAAGACAAATGATGAAATGTCTTTATTGCTATAAAAAACTGGAAGACGGCCAGATCGATTTTCATCCCGCGTGCAGCCGAAAGATATTCGGTAAGCCGGAGCCGCCAATGCTGCCTTATACCGAAGACCAGGTGCTGAAACTGGGAGAGGAGGTGATTAAAAGCCAGGTGGCTGTTACCGGCGTACAGCCCAAGCTTTCCCTGGACATAGAAAAACCAGCTACGCAAAAAGAGGGACAAAAAACGCCGCAGCGATTTACCATTGTCGGTTTATGGGGGGGATATATTTTAAAGCCGCCCACTGAACAATACCCGCAGTTGCCCGAGCTGGAAGACCTGACCATGCACCTGGCAGCGCTGGCCGGAATAGCCACAGTGCCTCACTCACTGATACGAATGCAGGGTGGTAATCTTGCCTACATTACAAAAAGAATCGACCGCCATAAAAAAAGCAAGCTGCACATGGAAGACATGTGCCAATTGACTGAGCGGCTTACCGAAGACAAGTATAAAGGCTCTTACGAACAAATAGGAAAAGTCATCCTGCAATACGCTGCCAACCCGGTGCTGGACCTGATCAATTTTTTTGAACAGGTATTATTTTCTTTCCTGACCGGCAACGCCGACATGCACCTGAAAAACTTCTCATTGATAGAGCAGCCGGGTATCGGTTTTGTTTTATCACCGGCCTATGATATGGTGGCTTCCGCCCTAGTGGTGGAGGGAGATAACGAAGAACTGGCGCTGAATTTCAATGGCAAAAAAAGAAAACTGCAACGGAAGGATTTTGATACCGTCTTTTCTTCATTCAAAGTGCTTGAAGAAAAAGCGATCCAAAATATGTATGGCAAATTTGCCGATGCCATTGAAAGCTGGTTACAATTTATCCCCGGAAGTTTTATAGACGAGCCCTTGCAGGAGCGTTACATCCAACTGATACAGCAACGGGCCCGGCTGCTGGAGTTATAGCTCCTTGCTTAATGCAAGGCATGGTACCCTTATGGCGTAGGTCACGCTTCCACCGTATCGTACACCGTCACCTTCTCCCACAACGAACTGCAATTCTCTACAAACTTGAGATGAATGGGATCGGTTTGATAGGCCGCCTGATCTTCGGCATTGTCGAACACAAACAACTCCGACACCGAATAGGATCGCTCGATCACATCGCGGCTGGTGCCGGCCGGCACGCCGATCTGGTACATGCGGATACCCCTAATCTTTGTCAGCGTTTGTAAGCCTTCAATCAGTTTCTTTTTGTCTATTTCACTATCGGGATTTTTCAACCAGAAGAACACGTGGTGAATGAACTTTTTCTTCAACGGATTTTCTTCCATAACAGCGGGTATAACGCCGAGGCCGCCCATGGCAGCCGCTTTTCCTGCATCTGCAATGAATGCCCGGCGGGTAAATGAAGACATGTGTCGGTTTTTAGCGACAAAAGCTACGATTTTTTGCGATCTGGTTTACTGGTGGTCTTTACATAAAATGCCGGACGCAGCTTGTAAAGAACCTGCGTCCGGCATTCACCACCTTATAGCGCAACGCGCCCGTCGTCGATCAGCTTCGCAGCTATGCGGCGTTTGGCTTCCTTGCTGTTGAAGGGCGCCACCTTGGTAAAGCGCTTGATGCCCAGCAGCATCATTCGCTGCTCATCGCCTTCGGCAAAGGCATTGATGGCATCCTTGCCGTGCTTGCTGATGCGATCGGCCGCATCGTAAATATAGCTGCGCACAATATCCGCTTCATAGGCACAGGCGGCTTCGCCACGCTGCTCCACCATTTTTTGCAACCGCAGCAGGGCGCTTTCCGCATGATAGGTCTCGATCGCCATATCGGCCACGGCCATCAGTATCTCCTGCTCCTGGTCTAATTTCGCCATCAGTTTCTGCACGGCGGCGCCTGCTGCCAGCAGGATAGCTTTCTTGAACTGGGCGATGGCTTTCTTCTCGGCGGCAAACAATGTGTCGTCGTTTGTCCCGAAATCAGGAATGCTCATCAGCTCTTTCATTACATTCATCGCCGGCGTCATCAGGTCGATCTTGCCTTTCATCGCCCGCTTCAGTACCATATCTACCGTCAGCAGCCGGTTGATCTCATTGGTTCCTTCATAAATGCGGTTGATGCGGCTGTCGCGGTATGCCCTCGAGATCAGGTATTCATCACTGTAGCCGTTACCGCCATGGATCTGCACGCCTTCATCCACCACGAAGTCGAGCACCTCGCTGCCAAACACTTTCAGCATGGCGCATTCAATCGCGAACTCTTCGGCAGCGCCCAGCAAGGCTTCGTTGAAGGGTTTCCCTTCGGCCAGCAGCGCATGCTCCTGGTCGTCGATCCACTTCGCCGTGCGATACAACCCCGCTTCACAAACCCAGGTGCGGATAGCCATTTCCGCCAGCTTGTTCTTGATCGCGCCAAAATTGGCGATGGGTTGCTTGAACTGCTCGCGGGTTTTGGCGTAGGTGATGCTCACGTTCAGGTTGCGCTTCTGGCCGCCCAGGGCGGCGGCGCATAACTTCAGGCGGCCGATATTGAGAATATTGAAAGCGATGATATGCCCGCGGCCAATCTCTCCGAGTACATTTTCGACCGGCACCTTGCAATCCTGGAAATACAACTGCACGGTAGAGCTGCCCTTGATGCCCATCTTGTGCTCTTCGGAGCCCTGCGTAAATCCTTCCATGCCGCGCTCCACGATAAAGCCGGTGAACTTATCGCCATCCACTTTTGCAAATACGGTGTAGATATCGGCGAAGCCTCCGTTGGTGATCCAGCATTTCTGGCCGTTGAGAATATAATATTTGCCGTCGTCGCTTAGCTTTGCCGCGGTTTTTGCACCCAATGCATCGCTGCCGCTGTTCGGTTCGGTCAATCCATAAGAACCCTTCCATTCACCGGTAGCCAGCTTGGGAATGTATTTGGCTTTTTGGGCGGGTGTGCCGAAATATAAAATCGGCAGGGTTCCGATGCCGGTATGCGCCGATACCGCTACGCTGAAGGAAAATCCGCCGCCCAGTCCTTCGTTTACCAGTGTCGCCGTGATGGAATCTTTTCCGAGTCCGCCGAACTCTTCGGGAATCGACGTGCCCAGCAGCCCCTGCTCGCCTGCTTTCACCAGCAGCGAAGGCATCAGGCCGGGCTCGAGCTTATCGATCCGGTCAACAATCGGCATTACTTCTGTGTCGAGAAATCCTGCGCACATATCTTTTACCATTTGCTGCTCTTCGTTGAAGTCTTCGGGCGTAAATGTATCGGTCGCCTGGCTTTCGCTGATCAGCCATTGGCCGCCTTTGCGTGTCTGGATAGTGGGTTGTGCAGTGTTTGACATGGCACTTGTTTTAAGTATATGGGCAAATTTTATTTCAGGTTATCATATACGATCTGCAATACCTGCTTGCAAACCTCTACCTGGTCAGCGGGCACTGTCACCAGGGCTTCATTCAGCGTTTCTTCGGCAATTTCCATGGTACGGTCCTGCATCTTCCTCGCTTCTGCGGTGAGGTAAACAAGATTCATGCGACGGTCCTCTTTGGAAGAGATGCGTTTCACCAGTTTCAGCTTTTCGAGGTTGTCAACCAGCCGGGTGATGCTGGGCTTATCGCGAAAGGTGGCATTACACAACTCCTGCTGGCTGATACCATCCTGCTTCCACAAATGATACAATACGCTCCATTGCTCGATGGTGAGGTTTAATCCCGCATTATTGAACTTCTTCTGCAGGCGCCTGGCAATGGCCGTGGATGCTTTCCCGGTAATAAAACTGTACAGCTCGCCGCGTTTGAAATGGTTGTTTGGCATATAGTTAGTTAAACAACTATCCAAATATAAACTTTTCCACCCGTCGGGTGGCACCCGACGGGTAAACTTTTTTACCGGCGCTTTTTCCGCCTTTACCCCATCCACCCGTCAGGTGGCACCCGACGGGTGGAAACGACCTACCTTCGGTGCAAGATGTTTTTGGAAACAGCCGGTGGCAGCATTCACTACCAACGTTTCGGCAGGGGCGCC
The DNA here is from genome assembly GCA_039811405.1 of Flavihumibacter sp. GTDB lineage: Bacteria > Bacteroidota > Bacteroidia > Chitinophagales > Chitinophagaceae > Flavihumibacter. The sequence continues at coordinate 8,411 of JBDHYM010000080.1, forward strand.
ACGCCCGTAGTGGCCCTGCACGGCTATGGCGAAACCGGGCAGCATTTTGCCGCCCTGGGCAGCCTGCTGGCCGAAGAATACAGCCTGCTTTGTCCCGACCTGCCGCTGCACGGGGAAACGCAATGGACCGGCCAGCCGCTATCGCCCGACACCCTGACCGACCTGCTCTTCGCCCTCTGCGAAAAAGAGGGTTTCGCAGCCGGCCGGCTGACGGCACTGGGCTACAGTATGGGCGCCCGGCTGCTGCTGGCCGCGTTCTTGCAGCGTCCCGGCGCTTTCGGCAGGCTGGTGCTCGTAGCGCCCGACGGGCTAACAGTCAACGCCTGGTACCGCTTTGCCACCCAAACCCTGGCCGGTAACCGGCTGTTCCGGTACACTATGACGCATCCTGGCTGGTTTTTCAGGGCCGCCGCCCTGGCCGAAAAAGCACGTCTTCTCAACGAATCGGTTTTTAAGTTCATCCATCGCTATCTCGACGACCCGCAGCAGCGGCAAGCCCTGTATGAACGGTGGACCTATTTCCGGCATTTCCGCAGCCGGCCGCCGCAGGCAACGCGGCTGGTAAAAAACACCCGGCTGCCCGTGCAACTGATACTCGGCCAGCACGACCGCATCATACCACCCGCCCTCGGGTGGCGCTGGCAGGCGCGGTGCGGCGACAGTTGCCAACTGCACATCATCCCCGCAGGGCACCGGCTGTTGCAGGGTGCTGCTGCCGAAACCGTTGCAGCCATTATATTGCAGCCCGGCAAATCATGATCTACGTCTATATCATAACGGTTGTCCTGTTGTGGGGATATGCGCTGCTGATCGGCTATTACAACAGCGGATGGAAAAAAGAACCCGTGCAGACGGCGCCAGACAGCTTCCAGCCCGTCACCCCTATTTCGGTGATCATTCCTGCCCGCAATGAAGAAAAGAATATCGGCACCTGCCTGCAAGCTGTCATCGCCCAAAACTATCCCACTTCCTTATTGGAGATTGTGGTGGTCGACGACCATTCTTCCGACCGTACCGCCGACATCGTGCGGCAAACTGGCCCCGCCGGCATACGGCTTTTACAAATGCAGGCATTGCCCGGCAATGGAATCCTCACCGCGCCCAAAAAAAGGGCCATCGAAGCGGGTATCGACAAAGCAGGGGGAACACTGATCGTTACCACCGATGCCGATTGCATGGCGGGAAAAAACTGGCTGCGGCAGCTTGCCTGGATACACGAAGACACAGGCGCACAAATGGTGGCTGGGCCCGTTGTGATGGGCCCGGGAAAAGGCTGGCTCACTGCATTCGAAACGCTTGATTTCATTTCCCTGCAGGGCATCACCGCAGCAGCAGCGGCACACAACAGCCATAGCATGTGCAATGGCGCTAACCTGGCCTACACCAAAACCGCCTTCAGCCAGGTGAATGGCTTTGAGGGCATTGACCATATTGCCTCCGGCGATGACATGCTGCTGATGCAAAAGATCGCACGGGTTTTTCCCGGCCAGGTACGGTATGCAAAATCGAAAGAGGCCATTGTGGAAACCCAGCCTGCAGCCGGTATCCGCGCATTTTTGCAGCAGCGCATCCGCTGGGCCAGCAAAGCACGGTTTTACCGCGAACCGGCGCTGAAAGCAGTATTGCTGCTGGTGTATCTCTGCAATTTTTCCCTTTTGCTGGCGATAGTTGCTGCTTTTTTTTCAGTAAACGCTATCTTTCCGGCCCTGCTCCTGCTCCTCCTGAAAACAGCGGTGGAATGGGTCTTCATGTGGAAAGTGGCTGTTTTTTTTAACAGAGCCGCCCTCATGCCCCTCTTCCCGCTTTTCCAACCCCTGCACATTCTTTACACCGTTGCCGCCGGCACTTTTTCCCAGTTCGGGCGATATGAGTGGAAAGGTCGAAAACTCAACTAATACAAACAACCGTGGAGGGATCTGTTATTCAATGGCGAAAGCTGCGAAAAAGCAAAACGGCGGTCTTTGGGATCGCGGTGGTGGCGTTGGCCCTGCTTATTTCGCTGACCTGCTACTGGATAGCACCCGACGCCACACCCGATGCCAACCGCATGCTGGTGGAGATCGCCGGCAGGAAACCGGGATTCACGCAAACCTTTTTCCTGCTGCCTAAGAACCCGTCGCCGGCACAGCGGAGCTGGTGGCAGCGTACACTGTACGGCCAGCCCGACAGCAGCCTATTCATCGCCATCACGGCCCACGAAAAAACCGATTCTTCGTTTATACTTGATCGTTATATCGACAACGGGCTCAGTGAAAAAATGACGGTTGAGTTCAGCGCGCTGCCAAATCACGACGACTCGCGTGTTGTTACTCGTACCTTCTGGCTGGGAACAGACAAGTTCGGGAGGGACATCCTGAGCCGGCTGCTGATCGGAACCCGCGTCAGCCTGCTGGTGGGTGCGGTGGCTATGCTGATATCGCTGGCCATCGGCGGATTACTCGGGGCAGTTGCCGGCTATTATGGCGGCAGGAGCGATAATATCGTAATGTGGTTCATCAACGTGATCTGGAGCGTTCCCACACTTTTGCTGGTGTTTGCGATCACTTTTTTATTGGGTAAAGGCTTCTGGCAGGTATTCGTCGCCGTTGGACTGACCATGTGGGTGAATGTGGCGCGGCTGGTTCGCGGGCAGGTGATGCAGGCGCGCAACCTTGAATATGTACAGGCGGCAAAAGCGCTGGGGTTCAACGACCTGCGGATAATACTTAATCATATAGCGCCGAATATACTGGGGCCGGTAATGGTGCTGGCTGCATCGAATTTTGCATCGGCCATGGTCATCGAAGCGGGGCTGAGCTTTTTGGGAGTGGGTGTACAACCGCCGCAGCCTTCGTGGGGGGGCATGATTCGCGATAACTATAATTTCATCATCACCAATAACCCGCTGCTGGCGCTGGTGCCCGGCTTCGCGATCATGCTGCTGGTGCTGGCTTTCAACCTGCTGGGAAACGCCATCAGGGATGCGCTCGATATCCGGGAAACCAGGTCCTGATCAACGGTCTTCTTTCACTACTACGTTCCTGTTCAGGCTCTCATCCAGCGAAATAAAGGTCTCGGTTCGCTCAATGCCTTTGATTTTCTGAAGCTGGTCGTGCAATACGTTCCGTAGCTGGTTAATGTCCTTGCATACGATCTCGGCGAAAATGCTGTAGTTGCCGGTGGTATAATTAAGCCGTACGATTTCGGGGATTTTCGCCAGGTCGCGCGCCACGGTATCGTACATGGAGCTTTTTTCCAGGTATATGCCGATAAAGGCAATGACATCATAACCCAGCAGCTTAAGGTCCACATTGAGACGGGTGCCACGAACAATCCCCATTTCTTGCAGCTTCTTGATACGTACATGAATCGTTCCCCCCGACACAAACAGCTTTTTGCCCAGGTCGGCGTACGAGGTTTCCGCGTTCTCCATCATTTCCTGGATGATCTGGTAATCCAGTTTGTCTAAATTCAATTTTGCAGCCATTTGATGTAGCTTATTTTGACATTATTCATTGTAATATAAGAATTATTAAACAATTTCAATAATTTACAATTTTACATTGAATTTTTTGCAATGAATAGGATAAAGACTGTATGTTTGCATCATCGAAGTTCTTCGACAGCATACTGTGGGATGATGAAATTTTCGGCAGACATGCCCTCTTGTCTCGAGGGTGGAGAATACCGGATAAACAGGTGAAAACCTGCTAACGGCTCCGTGGAGGTTCGACTCCTCCTCCTACAGCGATTTTGTTCTTTATACTGTGGGGTGATGAAATCTTTGGCAGACATGCCCTCTCGTCTCGGGGGTGGGGATTCCAGGATAAACATTGTGTAGAGCCGACTGGTGTTCCGGTTCCTTTGGAATGGGAACGAAGCCGACCAGGGTTGAC
>JBDHYM010000081.1:0-12196 GCA_039811405.1 Flavihumibacter sp.
TCATTGTCATGGGCGCGGGCATCACCGGCGCACTGGCCGCCTGGCACCTGGTCAACGCCGGCTTTGCCGTAACCATTATCGACAGGCGCCACGCCGGCATGGGATCCACCGCCGCCAGCACCGCCTTACTGCAATATGAAATCGATACGCCGCTACACAAGCTGGCCCTAAAAGCCGGTTATGCGGGTGCTGTAAAAGCATACTGGTATTGTGCAGATGCCGTTCAGCACCTCCGCACGTTATGCGATCGCTTTCACATGCAGGCTGCCTATAAGAAAAGACCGAGCCTGCAATACGCCAGCTTCGCTTCGCATGTAAAAGGCCTCGAGAAAGAATACCTGCTTCGCAGGAAAGAAGGTTTTCCCGTAGCGTGGTGGGATGAAAACATGATAAGAGATAAAATCGGCTTCGCTGCACCTGCCGCCATCTATTCAACCATCGGTGCTGAAGTAGATGCTTACCTGCTCTGCCACCTGTTATTGGAAAGCTGTCTTCGCAACGGCGCAGTCATTTACGATAACACAGCGGTAACCGAGATCCGGCACCCACGCCGATCGGTGGAGGTAACCACCCATAACGGCAAAAAAGTGACGGGCAAATACCTTGTCATCGCATGCGGTTACGAGTCGCAAAAATACATTCCGCAAAAAGTGGAAACCATTCACGCCACCTATGCCACGGTAAGCGAGCCTATGCCCAATCATCAGCCCTGGTACCGGAACTGCCTCATCTGGGAAACCGCCGATCCGTACCTGTATATGCGCACCACTAGCGACAAACGCATTTTAATAGGCGGACTAGACGACGATTTTTATGCACCCGACAAACGCGATACCCGCATTCCGCAAAAAACAAAAAAGCTGGTGAAGGCCTTTGCCAAAAAGTTTCCCGACATACCCTTTATACCCGACTTTCAATGGGCAGGCGCTTTCGCCAAAACAAAAGACGGGCTGCCGTATATCGGCGGCATCCGCCAGCGGCCGCGCACTTATTTTGCGCTGGGCTTCGGGGGCAACGGCATCACTTTCAGCCTGGTCGCGGCCCAGATGATCTGCGACCATCTGGCCGGCAAACCCAATCCCGACCAGGCCATTTTCAGTTTCAACCGATAACCCATCCATATGCAACCGATTACCATGATCCAGTTCTTTCACTGGTATTATCCCGATGACCAGTCTCTCTGGAATCACCTGGAAAAAGAGATTCCGCATCTCGTCGAAAAAGGCATCAACGCCGTTTGGCTGCCCCCCGCTTATAAGGGCGCTTCGGGCGGCTTTTCGGTTGGGTATGATTGTTATGATCTGTTCGACCTCGGCGAATTCGACCAGAAAGGATCAATTCCCACCAAATACGGCCACCGCGAGGAGTACCTCCGCGCAGTGAAGGCCTGTCGCGAAGCAGGCATAAGCGTGCTCGCCGACGTGGTATTCAACCACAAGGCCGGCGCCGACGAACTCGAAAAGTTCACGGTCAGAAAAGTGAACCCCACAAACAGGAACGAATTCATTTCCGACAGCTTTGACATTGAGGCCTGGACAAAATTCACCTTCCCGGGCCGCCACGGAAAATATTCTTCCTTCATCTGGGACCATCGCTGCTTTAGCGGCATCGACTGGGCGCAGGACCTGAACGAGGGAGGCATCTTTTCCATACAGAATGAATACGGCGATGCCTGGGAAGACCTCGTGGAAGATGAGCTCGGCAACTACGACTATCTTATGAATGCCGACATCGAATTCAGAAATCCGGCCGTTCGGGAAGAACTTAAATATTGGGGGAAATGGTACATGGAAACCACCGGCGTTAACGGGTTCAGGCTCGATGCGGTAAAACACATAACACCCGGTTTCATCAAGGAATGGGCCGAATACATGCAGCAGTTGGCACACGACCAGTTGCTCATCGTTGCCGAGTACTGGAATATCCACGACGTAGAGCCGTTGCTTCGTTATATGGAAGCCACCGAAAGGAAGCTTCAGCTCTTCGACGCACCGCTGCATCAGCGCTTTTTTCTTGCTTCTTCGATGGGTAATAAGTTTGACCTGCGAACCATTTTTGACAATACCCTCTTGCAGAAGATGCCTGACCGCGCCGTAACCCTGGTCGACAACCACGACACCCAACCACTACAGGAGCTGGAATCACCCGTGCAGGCCTGGTTCAAGCCCATCGCCTATTCGTTGATCCTGTTGCGTAAAGACGGCATACCCTGCGTGTTTTACCCCGCCTTGTACGATGCACATTATACCGACAAGGGCACCGATGGCAACGACTACGAGATATGGCTGTCGCGTGTGCCCGAGCTCGACGTATTACTGCCCATCCGGAACCGGCTGGCGAGGGGAGAGCAGGTCGACTATTTCGACCACCCCAACTGTGTCGGCTGGATAAGAAAAGGCGAACCCGCCGATGGCGGGAATGGCCTCGCCGTGCTTCTCTCGAACGGCGCAGAGGGTTTCAAATACATGGAGCTGGGGGTGGCGCATGCAGGGCAGATCATGATAGATGCATTGGGAAAAAGCGGGGAAAAGATCACCCTCAATGAAAAGGGCGGCGCCGATTTTCACTGCGCTGCCGGGAGCGTGTCGGTATGGATCCCTGCCGCGCTGGCACAAGATTTTAAACTCCAATCCTAAAAGTCACTATGGACCCTAACATCCAATCGATGATCAACGATGTGCAGGTATGCATGTTCACTACGGTCGATGAGCGTGGGAAAGTAAGCAGCCGCCCCATGGCCACTGTACATGTCGATGAAGAAAATAATGTCTGGTTTTTTACAAACGAATTTTCCGAAAAAATACAGGAAGTATCGAAAGATAACCAGGTGAACCTGATCTATGCACACCCGGGCAAAAACACCTATCTCAACATCTCAGGCATATGCCGTATCATCATTGACAAACGAACAATGAAAGCGCACTGGAACCCCCTGATGAAAGCCTGGTTTCCCGGCGGGCTCGACGATCCCAAGCTTTGTATGCTGAAAGTGCTTACCGAAGAGGCGGCTTACTGGAACAATTCTTCCAGTAAAATGGTGGTGTTTGCAGGCATGTTCAAAGCAATCGTAAAAGGCGAGCAATACAAAGAAGGGGAAGCGGGTACGTTGAAGCTGTAACTACCTGCCTATTCTTCCGCATACAACGGCAGCTTTATGATAAAGCTGGTTCCCTTTCCTTCCGTGCTGTGCACGTCCACGAACCCTTTGTGGCTTTGGATAATATTCATGGTCGAGGCCAGGCCAAGGCCCATTCCGTTCCTTTTGGAAGTGTAATAAGGTTCGAAAAGCCGCCCCATGTTTTCGGCGGGTATACCCGATCCCGTGTCGCTGATCTCCACGACCCCGTACTGGTTGTTCTCGGTGATGCGCAACAGCAGTTTCCTGTCTGTGCCCGTTCCATCCATCGCCTCTATGGCATTTACGATAACATTCATGAAAGCGATCTTGAGCTTATCGCGGTCGGTCAGGATCATCAGCGGCGCCGGGTGCTCCATTTTTACCAGTCTTACCTGTTTCAGCGACAGGCTGTCGGCAGCGTCTTTCAACACTTCGTCGAGCAGCTCCTGCAGGCTGGCTACATGCACTTCAATTTCCGTTTGCCGGGAGCTGTTCAGCAGCTCGGTAATGATATTGCTTATCCGTACGCTGTTTCTTCGGATAACATCCAGGTAGAGCCGGTCGGTTTCGTCGTGGAGCTCGGTTTGCAGTTGCTCTGCCGCCAGGGTTATGTTATTCAACGGGTTTCTTACCTCATGCGCCAGGGTGCGCACCAGGCGACCGGCGGCAGCCAGCTTTTCTGTTTGCAGGGTCAGCCACTCATTTTTTTTCAGGTTGGTGATGTCATGCATCATGCCCTGTACATAAAGAGTGCCTTCCTCGTCCGATTCCACCGAAGCGGAAAAGATGCAGCACTTGCGGCCGCCCGACCCGGTTTTGACGTACACCTCCCGGTCATATACATCTTCGCCGGCTGTTAACGAGCGAATGATTTTATTTGCTTCGGCATTGTCGATAAGGAGGTCGGGCAGTGAAGTGCCCAGGATATTCTCAGTGCCGGTTTGCAGCAGATCGCCGGTCGCCCGGTTCACTTCCACAAAAGTCAGCGCCATATCCGTCATAAAAACCGCATCCATCGACTGTTCAAAAAAAGTTCTGAACTTCCGTTCGTTCTTGCGAATGGCGCTTATATACGTGGAGCGTTCGAGCGCGTACCGGATGGTGCGTTCCAGCTTTTCGGTATTCAGCTCCGACTTTACCAGGTAATCAAAGGCGCCGCTTCTCATGGCCAGCCGGTCTATATCCCGGTTGCCCTTTCCCGTTAGTAAAATAATGGGTGTTTCGCATTTGGCGGCAATGGCATCTTTCAGCAGATCGAGGCCGGTTTTGGCGCCCAGCCGGTAATCAACGAAATAGATATCGAATGCGCGCTCTTTCATGAGGTCGAGCGCCGCCTGGTATTGCTGTACCCATTGAATAATAAAACGCCCACCCTCTATGTCTTTTATATAATCGCTGGTGATAAAGAAATCGTCTTCATCATCATCCACCACCAGGATACGGGTTGTTTTTTTTAAGAACGGCATCCCTTATTGATTTTCGGGTAAGATAATGCTGAAAACAGCCCCTTCCCCCAATTTTCCCCGGGCGTTGATCAATCCCTGGTGACGCTCGGCGATGCGTTTGCAAATAGACAGGCCGATGCCGCTTCCCGGGTAATCGGATTTTCCGTGCAAGCGCTGAAATATCTGGAAAATTTTTTCTTCATATTGCTGATCAAACCCGATGCCATTGTCTTTCACGTCTATCCGGTAATAGACTTTGTCGGCCGCCAGGAAATTTTCCTCGACGTCGCGTCGGCTCAACCGTGTGCCCGCAATCCCGATTTGCGGGGATGTTCCGGTACGGGCAAATTTGAGCGCATTGCTCAAAAGGTTGGCGAACATCTGCCTGAGCTGTGTGGGGATTCCCTCGATAACGGGCAGGAGTCCCACACTGATGGTTGCCCCGTGTTCATCGATGGCGATTTCCAGGTCGGAGATGGCGCTTCGCACCAGTTGCGTCAGATCCACCGGCTCAAACAGGTGGCCGGTGCGGCTTACCCTAGATAAATCGAGCAGGTTGTCGATCAGGATGCGCATATTGTCACTGGCTGATTGCATGCGGTCTATATACATCCGGCCCTCGCTGCCAACGAGGTCGCCGTATTTGTGCCTGAGCCGCGATCCAAAAGTGGTGATCTTGCGCAGGGGTTCCTGCAGGTCATGGCTGGCCGCATACGCAAACTCTTCGAGTTCGGTATTGGACCGTTTCAGCTCACGCAGGTTTCTTTTCAATTCATTCTCCACCTTTTTTACCTGGGTTATATCATGCGTGCTGCCCATCATCCGTACCGGCAGCCGGTTATCGTCCATCACCAGGTTGGCTTTGGCGCTCACCGTTTTGATCACGCCTTTATCGGTCAATATGCTGAATTCGCATTCAAAGCCATTTTGGGCAGCCACGGCCGCCAGCACTACCTGCCGCAATTTTTCGCGGTCTTCTTCCAGCACCCTTTTGAAAAACCAGTCGGGTGCTATCAGCGGCATACGGTCGGCAGCGGCCACGTCAAAAATGTCGAACAGGCCGTCTGACCAGGTGATCTCATTCTTCACCAGGTCCCAGACAAAAATGCCGTAGTTAAGCATCTGTTCGGTCTGCGACAGCAACTGCAGGTTGGCCTGGTATTCGAGGTTCTGCAGGTACTGGTCTGAAATATCGCGGCTGGCGCCGGTTATGCGGGTTACCTTGCCGGCGGCATTCAGTGCGGCCCGGCCTACGGTATGGATAAAAAGACGGCTTCCGTCTTTCCTGGCCAGGGAGAAGTCAATTTCAAAGGCATCCCCGCTGTCGGTCGATAACGCCACCGTTTCACGAACGCGGTCGATATCGGCAGCATGTACCTGTTCCCAGAACCAGGCCGTTTCAACCACGGGCATGTCTTCGCGTGAATAACCCATCAGTGCGTACATACCGTCAGACCATTCCATGGTTCCGTTAAGCGGGTCTATGTTCCAGATCCCGGTATGCAACTGCCTTTCATTGTCGGCCATCATTTTCAGGAGCGCCAGCTTCTCCTGCTCCATCTGTATTTGTTCGGAGATGTCTTCGGCGATGAAAAGCATTGATTCGGGCTTGCCGTCAGTGCTGCGCCCCAGGATGGTGCCGGTTGCCCTGAAATAACGGAATTCGCCGGCCTTGGCATTGAGCCGGCAGTTATAGGAATAGCTGTCTTCGTCGTTGCGCTGGTTGTATTTATCCAGCTCCTCCTGCACAAAAGGAAGGTCCTCTTTGAATACGAGGCGGTTCAGGGAGTCGTTCCAGGATTTTACTTCTTCCCACTCATAGCCCAGCAGCTCATGCACACGGCGGTTGATATAACGCAGTTTCCTTTCTTTGATGTCGTAAATAAACACGAGGTCGGGAAAAAGGTCAGCGATCTGCTGAAGCTGGCTTTCATCTTTTTCACCCGAGGCCCATAGAGAACGCAGGCCCCGCAATGCAGCACTGTCGTTGCCGGTTTGCATCAGAGATTATTGAATTGCTGGTATTGCTTCATTTTGTTATACAATGTTTTACGGTCGATATTAAGCAATTTTGCGGCTTTTGTTTTATTGAAATTGGATTGCCGGAGCGCTTTCACGATCATTTCATACTCGGCGTCGATGCTGGCCGATTTCAGCGACTGCTCCGATATCACCGGCCGGGGCGCTCCCGTGCTCACAGCCGGTATGTCGGGTTGAGCCGGCACATACGAGGGTACATCGGCCGATGCCGGCTTTTCATAATTCAGTTTCTCATGGAAGGTGATCTCAAAGGGCAAGGCCTGCATGTCTACCTGCGCGCCGTCGGTGAGCAGGGCCGCTCTTTTTACCACATTTTTTAATTCGCGCAGGTTACCGTACCAGGGATAATGCATGAATACCCGCTGCACCTCAGCGCTGAAATCGCTTATCTCTTTTCCCAGTTCCCCGCTGGTCATCGCCAGGAAATGCCGGGCATACCGTAAAATATCTTCCTTCCGCTCGCGCAGGGGCGGCAGGTTAATGCTAAACTCGTTAAACCGGTGGTAGAGGTCTTCCCTGAATTTCCCGTTCCTGGCCGCCTCCCACAATTTTTCATTGCTGGCCACGATGATGCGCAGGTCCAGCTCAATGTCTTTGTTACCGCCCACGCGGCGGATCTTTCTTTCCTGCACCACCCGCAATAAGGAAACCTGGACATCATAGGGCAGATTGGCAATTTCATCGAGGAAAACCGTACCACCGTCGGCCAGTTCCAGGCTGCCCGTTTTCTGGTTCACGGCGCCGGTAAAAGATCCTTTCTCATGCCCGAACAGTTCACTGCCCGCCAGCTCTTTTGACAGGGCACCACAATCGATGGCGATAAACGGCTTGTCGCGTCTTTTGCTCATTTCGTGGATTTTGCTGGCGATGGCCTCTTTGCCGCTGCCGCTCTCCCCGTAAATAATAACGCTGTAATTGGTGGGCGAAACCAGCTCTATCTGTTTGAGTATGTTCTTCATCTCGGGGGTATTGCCCCAAATGTATTTTTCCGCCACTTCCTTATCAGGCTTTTTACCGGCGGCAGCAACCGGCACCACGCGCTCGCGCGAGGAGGAGGCTGCATGATGTACCGCGGGCGGCGTGGCCAGGGCCTTGCGGATCGTGATCAGTATTTCATCGGGAAATACCGGCTTCGTAACATAATCGAACGCGCCGAGCTTCAGCACCTCCACCGCCAGCTTAACATCGCTGTACCCGGTTATGATGATGAACGGAACATCCGGATAAAGTTCCCTCGCCCGGATCAGCACCTGCTTGCCGTCCATGTCTTCCAGCCGGAAATCACACAATATCAGATCGGGTTTTTGCTGGGCGAGGTATTCAAGCGCTTTTTTCCCGTTGTACATTTCCGTTACATCGAACTGCTGCCTGGTCAGGAACCTGTTCAGCAGCATGCACATGTCGCGATCGTCGTCTATTACCAGTATTTTCTGCATGTATTAGTATTCATTATCTGTTTAGCCGCCGGTTATGCCCACATGGCCCTTACCTGGGCAACGGGAATCTGCAATACGTCGCGGTATTTAGCCACGGTTCTCCTGGCAATCTTATATCCTTTGTTCATCAGTATAGCCACCAGTTGCTGGTCGGTGTACGGGCTCTTTTTGTCTTCCTGCTCTATTACTTCTTCCAGCGCGTTCTGGATAACCCGGTTGCTGATCACTTCACCTGTTTTATTGATAATTCCTTCTGTAAACAGGTCTTTCAGGTGAATGGTTCCAAAATGCGTATCTGCAAACTTATTGCTTGTAAGCCGTGATACCGTCGAAATATCCAGCCCTACCCTGTCGGCAATATTTTTCAGGATCATCGGCTGCAGCCGGGTAATATCACCGTCGATGAAATAATCTTTTTGCAGCATCACAATCGCCCGGGTGATCTTCATCATGCTCTCGTTTCGCTGGCGCAGCGCATACAGCAGCCAGTTGGCCGATTGCAGCTTGCTGCGCAGGTATTGCAGGGCGCCCTTGTCTTTAGTAACCTTGATGTTTTCCTGCAATGCATCGCTGACCCGGAAATTCTCCGAATTGATACCGCAAATGGTAATATTGAATACATCATTGTCCAGGGATATCTGGATATCGGGCACGATATTGTCTTTCGGCGAAATGGAATTGGCGTATTCCGTGATCGGGCGCATGGGCAATTTGCCCAGGAAAGCCACCACCTCCCTGAAAGCTTCCTCGCCGAGATTCATTTCCATCATTATTTTATCGAAACGACGGCTTTTGAAGTCGTCGTAGTGCTTTTCGAGCAAGCGCTTTGCCGCGTACACATGGCATCTCCGGTCGCCCATCCGCCCCAGTTGCAGCAGCCAGTTCTCCCGAATGTCACGCGCCCCGAGGCCGGCAGGGTCGAGCGACTGTACCGCTGTCAGCGCCACCTCTACTTCTTCGGGGGTGGTCATGAAATGACCAAAAGAGAAATCATCGGTAATGCTGTCGAGGTCTTTTTGCAATAAACCCGACTCCTCCAGCGAATCGACCAGGTAATAAGCAATGGCCTGTATACGATCGGGCAGGGTCAGCAGGGCCAACTGGCGTTTTGCCTCTTCCCTGAAATCGGTGACCGACACGATCGGCCGCTCAGGCATATTACTGTCGCTGAAATAATTCGCATATTCACGGTTGTAATCGGGCAGGTCATTATCGGCAAATTCATCCCAGTCTTGGTAATCCTGGGCGCTGTTCCGGTCGTATTTTTCGGCGCCGGGTTCCTGCATATCGTTTATTTGCTCGAGGTAGGGGTTCTGGTCCATTTCCTGGCGAAGATGCATCTGCAACTCAAGGCTGTTCAGTTGAAACAGGTTCAGCAATTGGATCTGCTGCGGAAGGATCTTCAGTGTCTGCTGTTGGTGTTGATGTTGACTGATCATATTGCTTTCGTTGAGGTCATGATAGAAAAACAACTAAAAAGCCAAACTGAAGGGTTCGTCTCCCAAATCGACAATTATATATATTGCCTTCTAATAATCAACGATATAAAGAATATTTCAATTTTAATGTTTCGGAAGTAGGTCGATCAAATACATTTCGTGTAGACGAATTTCCCCAATTCGGGTATACTGGCCAACTCCTGGTCAAAAAAAACCGGTATCCGGCGCGCGCCGGATACCGGTTTTACGGCAAGCATTGGCCAGCTCAGGCGAGTTGCTCCCAGGGGTTGAGCCTGATACAACGTTCCCTGATCTTTTCGATCGCATTCAGCAAAGCATCGTCCCATCGTTTAGACCGGGAATACTCCGTCATGTTTCCATTGTCGCTGATGAGCCTGAACAAAGCGATCTTGTCGGTTCCTGCGTCGTCGAACAGGTTTAGTTCCATTCGTTGCATGGGACCGGTGATGGCCTGGATCATCTTAAGCTTCTCCAGCATCAGTTCCATTAATGAGTTCAATGCGCGGGGATCGGAAATGCTGCACTCGAGTTTTACGTGGATGTTGTTGTCCATGAGATGCCAGTTAACTGTTATAAAGAGTATCGAAAAACATACCAGATTAACAACCCAATGCTGGCATGGTTCTTTTCGCCCGTGTTAAATTTCTTTAATCACCATAAACGTAAAACTATGTTACGCTGGGCAGTCATTTTCCTCGTGATCGCGCTTGTTGCGGCGTTGTTTGGCTTCACCGGCATCGCGGCCAGTGCAGCCGGCATCGCCAAGATTCTCTTTTATATTTTCCTGGTGCTTTTCCTGCTTTCGATCATCGCCGGTTCTTTCAACCGGCGATGAGCAGCGGAAAGAAAATACACGGTACTGTGCTGAAAAGAGACTACAAATGTTTATGGCGCCTGTAACCATAAACATTTTTTATTTTTAGCGCATGGTTAAACCATATATCCTGGTTGCAGAAGACGATGCCGACGATCGTTTTCTGCTCGAAACGGCTTTTACGGAAAACGGGTTCGGCGAAGAGCTGGTATTCGTGGAGAACGGGGTGGACCTGATGGATTTTCTTTACCGGCTGACCACTGCCGACCCGCCCGGCGACAGGGGTATGCCGGGGTTCATTCTGCTTGATCTTAATATGCCCCGGAAAGACGGGCGGGAAGTACTGAAGGAAATCAAGGAACACGAGCGGTTCAGGAAAATCCCGGTCATTGTTTTTACCACCACTAAAAACGAAACGGAAATAAACCGGTGCTACGAACTGGGCGCCAACACCTACGTGGTGAAGCCGGTGGGTTTTGACTCGTTTTTGCAAACAATCAGCGATATCAGGGCCTATTGGTTCAAGACAGCCCGGATACCATGAACCGCACCGCGCTACCCTATGTAAAACCGCGTGCCCCGGGGCACGCGGTTAAGATTCGCGGAAGCCTAACTGAGCGCGTTCTTTGCTTTTTTCCATTCCTGGCCGGCTTCCTGCACAAGACCTTCCGCCTCGCTGCTCACCTTGTTTTTTAATTCTTTAACGTCTTTCTGACGGGCATTGAGCCAATCGGCGAATTCACCCGCCCAATCGCGGGCATTGCTGGCAATTTTATTCCGTATCTCACTTCCTTTGTCGGGCGCTACCAGCATGCCAATTACAGCACCTACCGCCGCGGCACTCAATACGCCCAGGATAACCTTGGATGTTGCGTTCATGGTTCAAGTTTTTTATTGATTTGCCCGGCCGTTAAAACTTCGTGCCATTCCGTTGCATCCCGGCAGCCTGGCATCCGCTACCGCCGCTCATTTACCACCCCGCGGTTTGTGAAATATTTTACCCGGAACCCGCGTTTGTATGCAATGCCTATCATGTACTTTCGTGGCATTGATTTTATATGATCACCGTCGATGAGCCCGGCAAAGAAAATACTGATTGTAGATGATGAAGAGGACCTTTGCCTCCTGCTGAAAATCTACTTTACCCGTAAGAAATACCAGGTGGCGGTTGCCAATACGCTGAAGGACGGACTCCACAAAGTAGAAACCTGGCGGCCGGATATTCTTTTTCTCGATAACAACCTGCCCGATGGGCTGGGCTGGGAAGAGGCGGGCGCCCTGCTGGATAAATACCCATCGCTTAACATCCACCTTATCAGCGCTTTCCATCCTTCCCAGCCGGGCCTAGCCCACAAAAACCGGCTCCACATCATGGAAAAGCCGTTTTCCCAGCAACAGCTCAACGCCCTCGAATTATAATCTGCCACAGACCCAACGAACGCAGTTTCCCCTTATTTTTGAAGTTGAAACAGTAAATCAACTATTATGAAATCTATTATCAATGGGTTACTGGCGTTCGCTGCCTTATGTGTGACCACCTCCCTGTCTGCTCAAACCAAATGGACCCTGGATAAGGCGCATTCAAGCGTGCGGTTTTCCGTAAGCCATATGGTTGTATCTGAAGCGGAAGGTGTTTTCAAATCATGGAATGGTACCGTAGAGAATACCAAACCCGATTTTTCAGATGCCAAGATCGCCTTCACCATCGACGTGAACTCTATCAATACCGATAATGAAAACCGCGACAAACACCTGAAAAGCCCCGATTTCTTCGATGCGGAGAAATTTGCCACTATTAAATTCGAAAGCACCTCGATGCAGCCGCTGGGCAATAACAAGTACAAGCTGAATGGCAACCTCACCATCAAAGATGTTACCAAGCC
>JBDHYM010000082.1:0-12175 GCA_039811405.1 Flavihumibacter sp.
CCGCCCGCCTGGGTGAAACCACCGCCAGCACCCAGAGACGGGCACGATAATAGCCCAGCGCGAGCTTTTGTGCTAATTTCATGGCGCCAAAATTACAACATGAATATTGTTATCATCGGCAACGGCAACGTCGCATCCCTGTTCAATACCCTGCTGCTGTCAACCACGCACAAGGTGATACAGGTATTCGGCAGAGACCCCGCGCGTGCAGAAATGCTGGCGGCGCCCTGGCAGGCAGCTGTTACCAGCCAATGGCATGAGGTGAATACCGGCGCCGATCTCTACCTCATTGCGCTGCGCGACGACGTGCTGACACAGCTCAACGGATTGCGACTGCCTGGCAGGCTGGTGGTGCATACAGCGGGCGCGGTGGCCAAAGAAGTATTACAGCCGGTGTCGGAACGAACCGGCGTTTTTTATCCACTGCAAAGCATTCGCGGGCGGGCGCTGGCGGCGGCCGATGTGCCACTGCTGCTGGAAGCGGATACCGATAATGACCGGGAGATGCTGGCCGGCCTTGCCGCCGACCTCGGCTGCCCCTGGCAGTACTGCACGGCGGCAGACAGGAAGCGGTTGCACCTGGGCGCCGTATGGGTGAATAATTTTCCGAATTTTTTATTCTCGGTGGCATACCGTTACTGCCGCGACGCCGAACAGGATTTCGGGCTGCTGCTGCCGCTGATCAGGGAAACCGCCGCGCGGCTTGACCCCGGCGATCCCTGGCAATGGCAAACGGGGCCGGCTATGCGCCATGATGTATCCACCATCGAAACACATCTCGCGCTGCTGGAGAATCATCCGCGGGAGCAGGCCCTGTACCGGCTGTTGAGCGAAGCCATCAGCAGCTTCAATCCAGCAACTGAATGATATCGGTACGCACTTCGTACATCGATGGTTTGGTGCCGGGGTCATCCACATACTGATCGTAGGGCTTTCCCTTGGCCTTGCGGCCGTTGGTCTTCAGCCACTCGGTGATAAGCGCATAGGCTGTATCGCTTTTTTCGTAGGGGCCGTAATACCTTACTACGACCGCCTCGGCAGCGGGCAGGGATTTCATGCGTACGCGGCCACCCGTGGCGGCAGGCCTGGCCGTTACGGGAATGGCTGCTTCAACGATATAGGGAGCGCCGGCCGTCAGGTACCAGGCCATGGGCGCGGCCGCAAAATCGAGCTGCTGGGTCTTCATCAGCGCACCGATCTCGCCGTAGGCCTTTTGCAATAGCGGACCAATGTCGCTCATGCTCTGTGCGGTATCCATCACCGTTAGTAAGTACATGGCGCCCACCCGCGTTTTTTCGAGCGTCATGGTGGGCGACAATACACCCAGCTTTCCCGATTCGATTTTTTCCCTGAGCTGGGCCAGTCCCTTGTCGAAATCTTTTTCCATCATGCCTTTCATCAGCTTGCCGAACCAGCGGGCGATGGGGTTCATGCCCATATTCATGGTCATGTTCCAGGTCAGCCCCGTGCTGCCGTTGCCGGGGGTAATGGTCCAACTGGCCGCAGCGGGCTCGGGCGATTCGCCGAAAACCATCGAGGTGGTTACTTTTTTATTGGGCTCGGCTTCGGTGATGGTCAGCGAGCCATTGCCCACCTGCCGGTGCGAACTGAACCACTTGTAGCTGGCGCCCCTGCCTTTTTTAACGGCGCCCCATTCCACTTTCATGGCGGGGTCTACCTGGTTCCAGGTCATCCATTCATTGTACGTGGTCAGGTCGGTCAGCACCTGGTACACCTGGTCGGGCTGCGCCTTTATATCGGTCGACCGGCTGACCGATACCGTAGCCGGCAGAAAAAAACCCGTACAGATCAATAACAGCAGCAGGCCGAATACCCAGGCCAGTATTTTTAATAGTTTTTTCATATAGCTGTTTTGTGGCATCTAAAGATATGAACAAGGGGCAAATTCAGCTATTTTTGCCAGCCAAACGAAGGGCCAGCAATGACATTACTGCAACAATTCAGGCAGATAACCACTTTTGTTTTCGATGTTGACGGGGTGCTTACCGATGGTGGCGTGTGGCTGCTCGACGACGGGCAGCAGGTGCGCCGCATGCATATACGCGACGGTTATGCCCTGCAGCTCGCCATCAAAAAAGGCTACCGCATCCTGGTGATCTCGGGCGCGCAGTCGGAAGCCGTACGCCTGCGCCTCCATAAGCTCGGCATTACCGACGTGTATATGCAGGTGCACGACAAGCTGGCGGTGCTCGAGCAATACTTACAGGCGCATGGCATAGACCGGAAACAAGCCTTGTGCATGGGCGATGATATTCCCGATATCGAGCTGATGGCGAATGCCGGACTGGCCTGTGCGCCGGCCGATGCCGCCCCCGAGATCAGGGCCATCGCCGCTTATATATCACCGGTAGCGGGCGGACAGGGCTGCGTTCGCCAGGTGATCGAAAAAGTGATGAAGCTCAGGGGCGACTGGATGAATGACAGCACAGTAGCTTCTAAATAGGGTGGCAATGAGTATCTTCCGTTTTACAATTCCGACCAGTTGAGCGTTGTTGCCGCCTTTTTCCGACTCATACGATGGCCGAATCTTTTTTTCATCGTGATCACGCAGGTGCTGTTTTACACCTGCCTGCTGCTGCCGGCCATGACCATGGGCGAGGGGCTTGCCTGGCGCATCGAGGGCGTCAAGCTCGACCCGCAGTATTTCCTGCTGCTGGTGCTGTCGTCGGTGTTCATCGCGGCGGCAGGTTATATCATCAACGACTATTTCGACCTGAACATCGACCAGGTCAACAAGCCTGAAGCCATCGTGATCCAGAAATACATCAGCCGCCGATGGGCCATTGCCTGGCACGGGATTTTGTCGGCCGCCGGGGTGGGCATTGCTTTTTACCTGAGCTGGAAGCTGCGCAACCCGGTAATCGGCTTCGCCAATTTCGGTTGTGTATTACTGTTATGGCTGTACAGCACCAGCTTCAAAAAGCAGCTGCTGGTGGGCAATGTGCTGATCTCGCTGCTTACCGCCTGGGTGATACTGGTCATTTATTTTGCCGAACTGAGCATTTCGCGCTTCGGCGAAGCGACTTACCGTGATTCGATCAAATCCATTTTCAAGTTCACCATCATTTACAGCAGCTTCGCTTTTATCATTTCGCTGATCCGTGAGCTGGTGAAAGACATGGAAGACCGTGAAGGCGATGCCCGCTACGGGTGCAAAACCATGCCGATCGTGTGGGGCATGCCCGCTACCCGGTATTTCGTGATGATATGGATTTTTATCCTGGCAGCGGCATTGATCATTGTACTGCTGTATGGCCTGCTGAAGGGCTGGTGGCTTGGTGCGCTGTATTGCATTGCATTCATTCTTTTTCCCCTGGTGCGATTGTATGCCGGCCTGCGCAAGGCAAGCGCCAAAGAAGACTATCACCGCCTGAGCAGCCTGGTCAAAGGCATTATGCTGGCCGGCATACTGACCATGCTTTTTTTTAAATGGTATCTCTGATGAACAACATCATACTCGCTTCGCAGTCGCCCCGCCGGCGGCAATTGCTCGAATGGGCCCGGATCGATTTCACGGTACAGGTGCTGCCCACCGAAGAAAACTATCCGCCGCACCTGCCCGTCGACGAGGTGCCTGTGCACATCGCGCGCAACAAATGCCTGGCGGTGCAGCAGGTATGCGATGCCGGTGACATTGTACTGGCCGCAGACACCGTTGTGGTGCTCGACGATATCATCATCGGCAAGCCCGCAGGCGAGGAGGAAGCGGTACGAACGCTGCTGATGCTGTCGGGTCGTGCGCACCGCGTTATCACCGGCGTGGTGATCAGGAAGGGCGACCGTGAGATCGCTTTTGCCGATATCACCCGGGTACAGTTTCACCCGCTGACCGAAGCCCAGATCCGCTGGTATGTACAGCAATACCAGCCATACGACAAAGCCGGTGCCTATGCCATCCAGGAATGGATCGGGGTAGTGGGCATACAATCGGTGAGCGGCGATTTCTACAATGTGATGGGGCTGCCTGTCAGCCGTGTGGTGCAGGCCCTGCAACAGTTGAAATAGGGTGATTTCACCGTTGTTTTAAGGAGTTGCGGATTGCATATTGCAGCCATGCAGGAAAGGCTGTTGCAATATATCTGGCACCAAAAATATTTCGATACGCGGAACCTCGTTGCCCAAACCGGCGAATCGATCGTGGTACAGCATACCGGCGAATGGAACCGGCACCAGGGGCCCGATTTCCTGGATGCCCGCGTGCTGATCGACGGCATCCAGTGGGCCGGGCATGTCGAAATACATACCCGCAGCTCGCACTGGCGGCAACACCGGCACAGCGGTGATCCTTTTTATGGCAATGTCATTCTTCACGTGGTATGGAACGACGATGACAAAAGCCTGTCGTCGGTGCTGCCCACCATCGAATTGCAGGACCGCGTTTCTTCGTGTATGCTTGGCCGTTACCAGGCGCTGATGGAGGCCGCCGGCGGAAAGGAGATCGCATGCAGCAGCCTGGTGGAAGAAGTGCCGGCCGGCTTATGGGAAAGCTGGAAAGAGACCCTGCTGCTGCAACGGCTCGACAGGAAAGCCGGCGATTTTAACACGCTGCTGAAAGCAACGGGCAACGATTGGGAAAAAGCCGGCTGGTGCTGGCTGACCCGGCATTTCGGCGGACCGGTGAACGGCGACTTTTTTGAGGCGCTGGGTAAAAGCATCGACTGGAAATGGCTGGTGCGCCGGCGGCAGCAGTTGACCCGGCTGGAAGCCGTGTTATTGGGACAGGCAAGGCTCATTCCCGAAAACCCGGCCGATCCGTATGTGCAGTTGCTCGACAAAGAATACCGCGCGGCGCAGCGCCTTTGCGCTTTCCCCGCGGTGCACGGGCAGGTGAGCCGCCTGCGCATGCGGCCCGCTTCTTTTCCCGATGTTCGTCTTGCCCAACTGGCCGCGCTGGTGCGCCGGCATCCCGACCTGCACCGGCAGTGGCTCACCTGCACCAACTGGAAAGACGCGGCGGCACTGCTCGACATCACGGCCGGCGTTTTCTGGGATTACCATTACCAGCTCGACGAAACATCGCCCTGGCTGCCCAAGAAGCTGGGAAATGACACCATCGTTTACCTGCTGATCAATGCCGTGGCGCCCATGCTCTTCGCCTACGGGCAGGCGATGGATGTGGCCGCCTGCCGGCAAACCGCCGTGCGCTGGCTCTGGTCGCTTCCCGCTGAAAACAACCAGGTGGTGCAGCATTGGCAGCGGCTGGGCCTGTCCGTTAGCCAGGCGGCCGACAGCCAGGCGCTGCTGGAGCTGGCAAAGAACTATTGCCACTCCCGCAAATGCCTCGACTGCCGGGTGGGGCAGCACCTCATCGGCCGGTAGGCCGGTCACCATTCATAGACCAGGTTGATATCAACATCAGGCGAGAGGCTTTTCTTGACCGGGCAATTATCGCCTACCCGTTCCAGGATGGTTTTGTCTTTTTCACTTAGGTTTAACGTTTTCGGCAGGCGCACGATAACGTCGATTTTGCCGATGCGGCGGGGATCGGAAACCATGTGTTTTTGGATCGACTGGGTGGTGCCCGACAGGTCGATGCCCATATCCTGCGCCTTGATGCCCATGGTAGTGATAACGCAGGTGCCGAGGGCAACGCAGACCATATCGGTCGGAGAAAAACGTTCGCCCTTGCCGCGGTTATCGGTCGGCGCGTCGGTTTCGATCACAGAGCCACTTTGGGTATGGGTTGCCTGGCAACGCAGTTGTCCGGTATATACTACGGATGCTGTCATGATATAAATTTGCCTAAATTTACGAGGTGGCTATTTTAAATACATGAGCGTGAAAAAAATACTCTTTGTGGCCCTTTGCCTGGGAACTACCAGCATGGTGTGGGCGCAGCAACCGGCAGACCCTAAGAAAGACGCTAAAAAAGCCGAAAAAAAAGAGCGGGTAAATGCATTGGCCCGTATGGAGGAAGAGGGGCAGCTTATTTTCGACAAGCATTCCGTTTTCGGTATTAAGCTGAATACAGACGGGTATGGCCTTTCCTACGAGCGGGGAAAATTCCTGACCCCGCGAAAAACCCGTCTGCTCATGTTTGAGCTGAATGAGAAAAAGCATCCGAAAGAAGACAAGGATGCAGGCAGCTTCGATATTTTCGGTAACGTCAAGCAATTCATCTTCGGCAAGGCCAATAATTTTTTCCAGGTAAAGGGCGCTTATGGCTACCAGTACCTGATCGGCGGCAAGGGCAACAAGAACGGGGTATCGGTATCGGCCTTGTGGGCCGGCGGGGTAACCGTCGGTTTGCTGAAACCTTATTATGTAGATGTGCAGGATGTTACTACCCAGGCCTATACCCGCGTGAAATTTGAAGATGTGGATGATTTCTCCAAATACGCCTATCTCGGCGCCAGCGGCTTTACCGTGGGCTGGGGCGAGGTGAAGGTTGATCCCGGCCTGCATGCCAAGGCCGCCCTGCGTTTCGACTACGGCCGTTTCAACGAGTTGGTATCGGCCATCGAGGCCGGTGTAAACCTGGAATATTATACCAAGGGCGTACTGCAAATGGTGCACAACGACGAGAAACACCTGTTTTTCAACGCCTATGTGAGCATCCTGTTTGGTAAGCGGAAGTGATGTAATTTTGCCCTATGCAGGAATTACCCGTAGTGCCGGCCGTTGCCGAAACGGAATCGAGGATCAAAAAGCCGAACTGGCTGCGCGTCAAATTACCCACCGGCGAAAGCTTCAAGCAGGTTCGCGGGCTGGTGGATACCCATAAGCTACATACCATTTGCGAAAGCGGCAATTGCCCGAATATGGGCGAGTGCTGGGGAGCGGGTACCGCCACCTTCATGATACTGGGCAATGTCTGCACCCGCAGTTGCGGCTTCTGCGCCGTGGCGACGGGCCGTCCCGAACCGGTCGACTGGGATGAGCCGCAGCGGGTAGCCGAAGCCATTTACCTGATGAAGGTAAAGCACGCGGTGATCACGTCCGTTGACCGCGACGAGCTGAAAGACGGCGGCTCGACCATCTGGTACAATACCATCCACGCGGTAAAGCAGCTCTGCCCCGATACCACCCTCGAAACCCTGATACCCGATTTCAAGGGCAATAAAGACCAGGTGCAGCGCGTGATCGACGCCGCGCCCGAAGTGGTATCACACAATATTGAAACGGTGGAGCGCCTCACCAAACGCGTACGCATCCAGGCCAAATACTGGCGCAGCATGGAAGTGCTGCGCACCCTCAAGAAAGGCGGCATGCGCGTAAAAAGTGGCATCATGCTGGGTCTCGGCGAAACCCGCGACGAAGTGATCCGCACCCTGCACGACCTCAAAGACAATGGCGCGGATGTCGTGACCATCGGCCAATACCTGCAGCCCACACGCAAGCACCTGCCCGTTGACCGTTTCGTGCATCCCGATGAATTTGCCGAATACCGTGAAATCGGTTATACGATGGGGTTAGACTACGTGGAAAGCGGTCCGCTGGTGCGTTCCAGCTATCATTCCGAAAAGCATGTGCTGCCCGGCTGGGGAAGGGAGAAATGGCTGGAGGAGCAAGCGTGAAATGAAGCAGCACAATACGTTTTCAACTTTCCAGTACATGACTTAGCCAGTCTCTACAGCGACCGTTTCTTTTGTCTTATAATTTATATTATGTTAAATAGGATCAAGCCGAACCCTATCCCGTCAGACTATTTTTCCGTCCACCAGCTCCACAATCCGGTCGGCGTTGGCAGCAAAATCGGTATCGTGGGTTACCGCAATGATCGTATTCCCCTTGCGCGCCAGGTCGCGGAAAATATCAAACACGATCTGCGTATTGGCACTGTCGAGGTTGCCGGTAGGTTCGTCGGCCATGATCAGTAACGGGTCGTTGACAAGGGCCCGCGCAATGGCAATGCGCTGCTGCTGTCCGCCGGAAAGTTTGGCGGCCTGTTTGTGCGCGTAACCGTCCATGCCCATCAATCCCAGCTTGCCGAGCGCCCGCTGCTCGATGTCCTTACGGTTGTATTTACCCAGCTTCAGTGCCGGCAGCATCACATTTTCCAGCGCGGTGAACTCCGGTAACAGGAAATGGAACTGGAATACGAACCCGATATACTCATTCCTGAAATGCGCCAGCGCATTCTGGCTCATTTGAGTTACAAGCGCATCGTGAATCCGGATACTGCCTTCATAATCGGTGTCGAGTGTGCTCAGCAGGTACAATAAAGTTGATTTGCCGCTGCCCGATTTACCGGTAAGCGCCACAAATTCGCCTTTCTCCACACGCAGGCTGATGTCTTTCAGTACCTGGAACTTTTCAGGCTCGTAGAAGTATTTATTGAGGTGTTCGGCGGTTAACATGACTATCCTCTTAAAATGGCGACCGGGTCAATGTTGGAAGCTTTTACCGCCGGCATCAACCCCGCTACGATCGTGGTGCCAATGCCGAAAGCCATGCCGAACAGGTAATGCTTCGGCCGGAATACCACCGGGAAATATTTTAACGACACAAAATTGTTGTTGGCGGGAAAAGGTGTGCGCGACAAGGCATACGACAACAGGAAACCCAATGCAATGCCCGTCAGCGCGCCCAGTATGCCGATCACCATCGACTGCGACAGGAATATCTGCGTAATATCTTTCCGCGCAAAGCCCTGCGCTTTTAAAATGGCGATGTCTTTCATTTTGTTGGCAATGGTCATGTTCATGATATTATAGATGCCAAAGCCTGCTACTACCAGCAAGGTAATGCTCACCACGTAGGTCAGCACATCCCTGATCAGGTTGGAAGCCGTTACCGAACCGTTGGCCGTTTCCCAGCTTTCCACTTTGTAGCGATATTTCTGTTCGAAGCCCGGCGCCAGTGCAATGGCCTCTTTGTTGTTGCGCAGCTTGATATTGATGTCGGTGATATAGTTCCGGTCCTTTCCCAGCAATTGCTGCACCGCCGAAAGATTCACATAGCTTTTGACATTGTCGATGGCGCTTATCCCGATCTGGAAAATGCCTACCAGCCTGAACTGCATGGTATTTCCTGTGGGTGTGGCCAGCGAAACCATGTCGTCCGTGCGCATGTTCAGCTTCTCCGCCAGCCCGGCGCCCATCAGCATACCATTGTCCATCGTCAGCAGGTCTTCCGGCCTGCCGCTGGTCATCTTGCCACCCAGGTCGTACAGCCGCGCTTCTTCGATGATATTTACCCCGTTGATAAAGCCGTTCAGTTGTACCGGTCCGTAGTTATAAAAAACCTGCGTGCTCAGCAAGGGCGATACCGCCAGCACGGCCGGGTTCTTCTTCAGGTCGCTGATGATGGCGTCTTTGTTCCTGATATTGATCTGTATCTCTTTGGGCTTGGGATGATGCAGTGCCACTTTCACTTTTTCGCCTTTGAAATATTGCGCCGCCACCGATGCCGAATAATCTGTTTTTACATCGTTGTATATATGGATGTCGGGCGTGGACGATAGCATGGTGTCTTCCAGGAATTGGTTCACGCCCTGCATAAAGCTGATCATCAGCGTGAACATGGCAATGCCGAAAGTGACGCCGAGCATCGCCACGAGGGTTTGCTTTTTCCGCGACAGCAAGTGCGTTTTGGCAATGGATAAATTGACGGCGAGCGACATAACCGGTTATTGCTTGACGGGAATGATCGCGGTTTGCTCGCTGGCGCCCGATTTTATTTCCACTTCGTTGATGGTGCGAATGCCTGTGACCACCCCTATTTTTTTCTGCTGCCCGTTTTCCTTCACCAGCAGGCTGTCGTACCCGGAACCGAATACGCCAATGGGCGCCACTAATACATTTGCCTTTCGCTGAATGATAATATTGGCTTCCACCGAGCTGTGGATATAAGGCTGGTGCGCAGCAGCGTCGGCAAAAACGGCCTCCGCCCGAAAGGTCTGGTCGGCCTCGTTCATGGACGGGTACACACGCAGCAGCACTGCCTTGAAAATGCTGTCGCCCGATACATCGGTCTTCAGCAAGATCTCCTGGCCGGGTTTTACTTTGCTGACATCCTGCTGGTCGATCGCCAGGCGGATCAGGCGGCCCGAAGTTTTTCCCAGCAGCGCCATGGCGTCGTTCGGCTTAACGGCTTCTCCTTCTTCTTTCAGCGTCTGGTACACCATGCCGGCCGCCCTGGCGCGAACATAATAATTGCCGAGGTCGGTGCGTGCTACCACAGCCTGGCTTTTTGCATTCTGGCGGGAGAGCGACAGGCTGTTCAGGGTCGACCTGTATTTTTCGCGGGCCGATTCCAGTTGTTTTCGCGACAGCTCATAGGTGGTCAGCGCATTGTCGACTGTACTCCTGCTACCGATGCCCTCTTTCCAGAGGTTGCTCAACCGCATGTAGTTCAGCGAATCGTTGGTAAGCCGCACCTGGCTGCTTTCTATCGCCAGCCGTAAATCATTCAGCACATCCGAATTGGCCGCGAGGTTTTGATTGGCCAGCGCCAGGTTGCTTTCGGCAGCCGACAACCTGGAAGCAGGCGCTTCATTCTGGATGGTGTACAGCACCTGGCCGGCCCGAACGGTATCGCCGGTTTTTACCAGCTTCTTTTCAATGATGCCGGCACCCAGCGCATACACCTGGTATTCGCTGTCGGCAACAATCTTGCCCGAGGCATATACCGCTTCTACAATATCGGTTCTGTAGGGATGGACGACCTGTTGTTGCCGGCAGGCGGCAAGGCCGCACACGGAAACCAGGAACACACAGGCAACTGACTTCATGTACCTCATAATTTAAACCAGGCAAAGATCAGTTACTGATCCCGCCCGGCGTTGATGCCGCCCCAGATTTTTTCCTGCGTGGTGGGCGAGCTGGCGGCCGACCAGAAAGGATCCGATGCAGGTAATCCCAGCGGTAGAAACACCAGGCTGCTCATATACAAGCTGCCGGTAGTGATGTAGTTATTCGCGAGTGCGGGCTGGTGACCGGCGACGCCGATTTCCAGCCAGCCGTCGTTGCTGTAGGTACCTGGCGCCGACAACGTACGGTGCAGCACAGCGCTAAGGGCGCGGCGCACCTGGCCGGGCGGCAGGCTTTCCGGCAGTTGCCGGCGCCAGGCCATATCTGCCAGGTGATGAAAGGCGCCGCAACGATATACCACCGAACGGCCGATCACCGGGTACGAGCCATCGGGCGCAACCAGGCGCTCCAGGATATCCGCATAACGTGCATTGGTTTGCTGCAGCTTGTCGTGCATTACCGTATAAGGGTTCGGTTCCACGTCTTTTACCATCGCCTTGACCCTGTCTTTCAGACCAGGCGCCGGCGCTTTCAGGGGCAGCACCGTTTCCAGCACGGCAGTCAGGTAAGGATGGATCACCACGCTGTTGTACATGTCCCAATGAAAATCGGGCCCGTCGGCATAGATGCCATCGCCCAGGTACCACTGCTCCATCTGGCGCAGGGCATATTCAATGCGCGTATCGTCGTACGGCAAACCGTTCTTGCAGAAGAAAGCCTCGATCAGCGCAGAATTGAGAATCCAGTTGTTGTTGAAAGGTGTAACGGTGCGGCAGTCGCTAAAAGCGGTTACCACATTCTTCTTCACCTCTTCGGGCAACTGCTGCCAGATGCCCGGCGCGCGCAGCAATGCCAGGGCCAGGTAAGATGCATCGACCAGCCGCTGGTTGCCCTGTTTGAAATTAAGGTAGTCGGCCGATTGCGGGTTCACGGCATTGCCCAGTGCCTTCATGAACAGGTCGCGGTATTTCTGCCGCAGGACCTGTTCAGCCTCATCGCCTCCCTGGCTGTCGAGCCAGGGGGTAATGCCGGCGCTCAGCCGGCCGAAGGCTTCCAGGTAGGCCGAAGGCTTGGTAAAATCATTCACCACGCTCGAGTCGCCGAAATGCACCGGCATTTTTTCTTTAAGCGTGCCGGCGGCCAGGTTGCTCAATACCGGCATCGCCATTTTGTCGAGGGCGGCGAGCCAGGTCTGCCTGGTTTCGAGGGTGCTGTCTATTCCGGCAATCCTGCCGGCAACGGGTGTGGTGGTTACATAGATCTCTGACGGCGAGCCGCCGCCACAAGCCGACAGCAGGAGGCTGCCCGCCATAACAACTAATAAGGATCTCATCGGTAGCTGGTTCGTTGGGTTATGAATAGAGGTTAAGCAAGCCGGCTGCCGCTAATACAGCAGCCTGGCCTTAATGGTTTCTTTGACGCCACGCAACAGTTTCTGCGCCTGACCCGATAGTTTTTTA
>JBDHYM010000083.1:0-12166 GCA_039811405.1 Flavihumibacter sp.
ATTTACCATCCGTTGTGTTAATATGCCCTATGAAAGGCATTAAAAAATCGGTGCTCGACCTGGCCGTGGTGGTGCAGGGAGGTAATACTGCGTCGGCCATTGAAAGAACCGTTGACAACGCTAAACATGTAGAGGCCCTGGGCTATGAGCGCTTCTGGCTGGCGGAGCACCACAACATGGCGAACATCGCCAGCTCGGCCACCAGCCTGCTGATCAGTCATGTGGCTTCGCATACGAAACATATTCGCGTGGGTTCGGGTGGCATCATGCTGCCCAATCATTCGCCGCTGGCCGTGGCCGAAGCCTTTGGTACGCTCGACGTATTGTATCCCGGCAGGATCGACCTGGGCCTGGGCCGCGCACCGGGTACCGACCAACTGACTGCCATGGCGCTGCGCCGGCAATCGCCGCAGTTTCCCTACGATTTCAAAGCGCATATCGAAGAGCTGCAGAACTATTTCGAGAATACCGATCAGCAGGCGCGGGTGCGTGCTTTCCCCGGTGAGGGCGCAAAAGTGCCGATCTGGATACTGGGCAGCAGCACCGACAGCGCCTATCTCGCGGCCGAACTTGGCCTGCCTTATGCGTTCGCTTCGCATTTTGCACCGGCGCAACTGACTACTGCGCTCGGCATCTATTACAACCGCTTCCAGCCGTCGAAGGCGCTCGCCGAGCCCTATGCGATGGCTTGTGTAAACGCCATTGCCGCCGATTCGGATGAAGAAGCGGAGTACCTGTCCACCAGCCTCTTCCGGATGTTCAAGGGCATCGTCACCAACCAGCGCCAGCCGCTGGCGCCGCCAGTAAAATCACTGGCCGGTATTCTCGATTACCAGGAAGAGATGGCGGTACGCCAAATGCTGACCTACAGCTTCTTCGGCAGTCCGGCGACCTTGCAGGAGAAGCTGGCTGCTTTTGTACATCATACCAGGATCAGCGAGATCATGTTCACCAGCACGATATACGATGCCGCAGCCAGGGATCATTCGTTCAGGCTGCTGGGTGGGCTGGCATTGTGATCAGCGGCTGTCGCCCAGCAAAAAGATCAGCACCGAACCGCCGATCATGATCAGCGATCCGAGCAGCTTTCGCCTGATCGCCGATTCGCCGTACACGGCATGCCCCAGGAATATGCTGAGAATGGCCGATAGCTGGAAAAACGACAAGGCATAACCGACATCCATCTGCCTGAACACATAGCTGGTGGCATATTGCATGCCACCAATGCAAAGCACCAGCAACAAAAACAGCCACCCGTCTTTTGGCGAAGGGCGGTTGCCGGGTTTGGCAGGCTTGCGCCAGGCAGTCAGCAGCAGGCTGCACAACCCACCGAATATGCACCAGGCGATCACGCCATAGTCGACATTGCTGAGCTCGATCACTTTTTTCCCCACTACGGCCTCAATGCCGGTAAGTACCATGGCCAGCAACCGGTAACGGATCGCAGGGCGGTCGAGCACGCGCCAACTCATGCGTTCACCCGGCTGGTCGAGCACAAAATAGCTGCCGCCGATAATGAGCAGCACACCGGTAAGTCCGTATACATTCGGATACTCGTGCAACATCAGGGCGCCGATCAGCATGCCCACGATAGCCTTGTAACCGTTGATCGGTCCCAGCACCGACAGCTCTCCCTCTTCCACCGCTTTTACCAGGAAACCATTGCCCAACGCGCCCAATAGTCCGCCCAGCAAGCCATAGGCCCAGAAAGCAGCCGGCAATTGCGCTACAGGAACTACTGCCTGCTGCCGCAGGAATAAAAAAGGCGCCAGCGTCAGGGCCAGCGCCACATAAGTAGCTGCATTTACACGCAAAGCCGATTGTCCGCGGCCGGTAAGCTGTTTCTGGAACAGGTTGGCCATCGGGTTGATGACGATGCGTAAGATCACCGCTGTTACGGTCAGGAGCATACGCAAATGTACAGGCGGGCGCAGTATCTTCGCAGACATCACGAAATGCCTGCGTATGGAAAATCACAGCACCGCCCTGTTTTATCCCTATCTCTACCTGGTGTGGAGCGACGAATGGCTGGCTGACAGCGAATTCAATACGTTCAACCGCTTTCTTAGTGAGCAGTCGTGGCTCGCACCCGCCGACAGGCAATGGCTCTCCGACCGCCTGAATCCGAAATCGGCGCCCGACCGTGAAACCCTGCAGCAATGGAAAGTGGCGATCGACCGGGTGCTGAAAGAACGTCCCGACATCCATCACCTGTTTGCATTGGGCCTGGCGTTGAGTGGCGACGGGCAGTTATCGGTACACCAGCCTGCTTTTCTTCAACTGGAGAACGACCTCGGGTTGGGTGAGGAAGCGATCGCCGGTTTCAGGCGCAGTGCCCTGGCGCAGACCGCCGCGCGCCAAACATCGTCTGCGCTGGATACAGCCGCGGTGACCGAATGGCTGAACGGCCCGCAGGCCGCGATCATCAACCGGGTAAAAACGCTGTTGTCGCAGCCCGTCTTCGCCTACGAAACGTCGACAGACACAGCGGTAAAACGGCAGAAAGTACTGGAGTGGTGCAAAATCCTGGCCGCTGAAAACCTGGGCAACAAAGCCTATCCCGTTGAATACGGCGGCGGCGGCGACATTGAATCCTATTTCAGCATCATGGAAGCATTGAGCTACCACGACCTGAGCCTGGTGATCAAATTCGGCGTACAGTTTGGCTTATGGGGCATGAGCGTGTGGTCGCTCGGTACCGAAAAGCATTATGCCGCCTGGCTGAAAGACATCGGCACCCTGGCCCTTCCCGGCTGCTTCGCGATGACCGAAACCAATCACGGCTCCAATGTAAAAGGCCTCGAGACCACGGCTACTTACCGGCACGACCGGAAAACATTCATCATTCACACGCCTTTCCCCCATGCGCAGAAGGAATACATCGGCAATGCCACCCTGCACGGCCAAATGGCCACTGTTTTTGCCAAGCTGATCATCGACGGAAAAGACTATGGCGTAAATGCCTTCGTGGTGCCGCTGCGTAACGGCGACGGACAAACGCTGCCGGGCATAACCATCGGCGACTGCGGCGAAAAAATGGGGCTCAATGGCGTTGACAACGGAACGATCTCGTTCAACCAGGTGGAGATACCCAAAGACAATATGCTCGACCGCTTTGCGCGGGTGAACGAGGCCGGCGCCTTTGAAAGCCCGATACCGAGCGACAACCGCCGGTTCTTCACCATGCTCGGCACCCTGGTGGGCGGGCGCATCGGCATTCCCCGTTCCGCCTTATCAGCGGCGAAGTCGGGCTTGTCGATCGCCATCCGGTACAGCGACAGGCGCCGGCAGTTTGGTCCCGAGGGCGGCGCAGAAGTGCCCATACTCAACTACCGCATGCACCAGCGCCGGCTGATGCCGAAACTGGCTACCACTTATGCGCTGCATACCGCCCTGCAATACCTGACGCAACGGTTCCTGCGCCGTTCCGAGGCTGATATGCAGGAGATCGAGGCGCTGGCTGCGGGACTAAAAGCCTATACCACCTGGTTTACGCGCGATACGCTGCAGGAATGCCGCGAAGCCACCGGCGGCAAGGGCTATCTGTCTGAAAACAGGATCGATGCCCTGAAAAACGATACCGAGATATACACCACGTTCGAAGGTGATAACACGGTGCTGATGCAACTGGTGGCCAAAAGCCGGCTGGCGGAATTCCGCAAGGCCTTCGGCAAAATGGATGCGCGTGGCATGATCGGTTACGTGTTTGAGAACGCGAAAACGATGGTAACGGAAAAGAACCCTGTGATCACCCGTAAAACCGATGAGGCCCATCTGCTGGATTATCATTTTCATTTGCAGGCTTTCGAACACCGTGAAAAAACAATACTGGCTTCAGCGGCAAAACGGTTGAAAAAGCTGGTCGACGGCGGTATGGATGCTTTCGACGCGGCCAACGTGGTGCAGCACCAGTTGATGGATGTCGCCAACGCCTATCTCGAGCGGGTGATACTGGAACAGTTTCATTTGTCGATCGCGAAGGTAACTGACCCGCAGGTTGCTGCTTCGCTCACCCGTCTCTGCCGGTTATTCGCGCTGGCGGCAATTGAAAAAGACAAAGGCTGGTTCCTGGAAGACGGATACATGGAGCCGGTTAAGACCAAGGCCATCCGCAAGCTGGTTAACCAGTTGTGTTCAGACATCCGGGAAGAGGCGGTACCGTTGGTGCTTGCGTTTGACATACCCCCGCAGTGCCTGGCCGCGCCGATAGTCGGTGTATAGGCATTTTACTGATCCGGTTGCACGCTGCATCATAGATACAGGTAGATGTTAACAGCTAGCGCTTTAAACTGTCTGGCGGCGTAAATAATATCGTTTATCCGCCCGTCAATGGTTTACCTTTTTTGCCATGCGCCTGCATGCGGCGCGCTACATAGGCCAGGTACCGTTTGTACATATCCGGGCCCAGGTCCGCCTGTAACTGCCGGGTGAAGGCCTGCCGCAGCCTGGCCAGCGCCGCCTCCTTGTCGGCATCAGCCAGGCGGGCATCGGCCAGCAGCGTCGATGAGGCGTCCAGGAAACTGTCCCGGGCCTGCCAGACCGCCTTTACTTCCTTGTCCGCCATCCCCAGGCTGTCGGCCAGTGTCCGGGCCGACCCCTTGTCGCGGGACGCCTGTTCGGCCCGGAACGCATTCGTCAGTTGCGCCCGGCCGGTAGTAACGGCCGTCAGCAATACCAGGAGCGAAAGAATATATCTCATATACACTGTTTTATTATTTAGCGGTATAGCCGGTGCCGGCGGTAACGGAAAAAGCATAGTTCCAGCAGTGGATGCCGTCGTCTTCCAGCAGGGTCTGCAACCCGATGCTGGTAGAAGTGCCATTGCAAACGGCGTTGAAATTGCCCGTAACGGTGCCGCCGCCCCCGCAATTGGTGCGCACGCGTTTGTAGTTCACCGTCAGGTTGCTGACGCTGTAGGGCGTGGTGCAGGCCGCATCGCTGTAGAATTTCAGCAGTACCGTGCCGTAGGTATTGTCACCGTCGTCGTACACGCCCGCATATTCGGCCCGCGCATAGATCGTTACGGCCGTACAGGTGCCGTTGGCATTGGCGTAGGCCTGTCCGCCGCTGCTCACGGCTGTGGTTGCCTGGCTGTTGGCGTCGGCCTTGCTCACCGTGGAGCTGTAGGCACCGGCAGCGATGGTATAGGTGACCGTGGAGCCGATGTAGCCCGATGAGCAGTTGTTGCGGGTGAAGCTGCCCGACTGCGCATCGCTGTAGAAGGTGCAGGTGCCGTTGGCATTGGCATACGCCTGCCCTTCGCTGGCCAGGGCCGTGGTGGCCATCGTATTGGCATCGGCCTGGCTGACCAGGGAGGTAAACCTGCCGGCAGCCACGGTGTAGGAAACGGTGCTGCCCGTGCCACCGGTGGCGCAGTTGTTCCGGGTGAAGCTGCCCGTCTGCGCCTGGTTCCTGAACCCGCCGCAGTCTTCCGGCTGACCGGCGTAGTTGTAGCAGTATCTTTTCAACAGGTTCCCTTCCATGTCCCGTACCATCGACAAACGACCGAAAGCATCGTATTCGTATCTGATGATGATACCTGCCTGGTTGGTCTCGGAGATAATTCCAAGGAGAGGAACGACAGTATTACTCCGTAGTGTAGCGGACACAGGATAGAGAGCGAGATCGTCCATATCCGAATGAACAGATATACTTAAGACTGATCCAGTGCACTGTATCTTTTGTTTAATGAATGTACGACCGGCATAAGTGGCAACGTCGATACTTGATAGAATAGTAGCGCCTGTTAAGACAGGCCTACTTGTTCCGGTCCAATAGGATAGAATATATTCGCCAGCTTTCAAATTTTTCTTCTCTATTGTACCGCTATTGACAATCCCTGTTCCGGATGGAAATGATCCATTGACGGAATAGATGGGCGTAGAATTTATCTCCCAGTTTCCCGAGTTAATAGTTCCTTGTTCAAAGGAAGAAAAAGCAACATCAGAAATATTCGCATTCTCGAATGCTGCAACCACATTAAGTCCTGCGTCATCCCACAAATAGCTGGTTTTCTGTACTCTGTTGGTGGCCGCCATAATAGTTCCGGCCTGATTATATAAATATGAAACCTCCAGATCGAACAGATTCGGATTGATGGGGTTAATAGGATTGTATGTCGGGAAGGTATTGTTGTCTAAATAGGATACCGGACTGCTTATTTTCCTGGAGTAAATGGAGCTTAGCCATTTTTCGGATCCATATCCTGATTGATAGCCATATACTGTAGACCCGGTTACGCTTTCCTGATTGATATCTCCTTTAAATTCGATGACTTCTATGGGATAGTTGTGCTGGTGAGTATTGTTTTTCATACTCTTTATTACATCATCTAGGACTATATCATCATAGTCTGCAGGGTATTTATAAATTTTCCCCGAAACAATATTATCGCTTCCCGTCGTGGCAATTCGTGTAGGTAATAGATGAGTATTATTTTCGTAGCTGTATTTGGTCTCGGTAATTACTGGCAGCGTATTGGTTTCGGAATAAGTTGTTATTTTCTTCTCTTTTAGCCACACCCAGATAGACTTATCAATAAACATCTTGCTTGTTACAACATTACACGATCCATCGCTTAGTAAGTCGTTACATGCAAGGATCATGTTATACTGATTTTTTAGATTCCTTATTTCTCCAAGCTCATAACTGTACTCCTCTTTGGATATTTCCGAATAACTGCCTTCTTCAAACTTGTAACTACACTTCTCCTTCAAAAGCCCTCGTTTCATATCAAACGAAGTTTTAGGTGCGAATGGAAAAAGATTGTTTCCCTGATCCGGATAGTCGTTTGATGTTGTAAATTCAAAAGATGTTTTGCCGTTATTTTCCATCGAGGCTGTATCCTGATAATATTCTTCGACGTATTTATACCCTATATGGCTCCCTTGAGTAACAGACAGCGGCGACCTGCTGGTAGCATAGACGGTTGTATATGTACATTCTGAAACCGCACTAAGATCAGTATCTTTTGTAAAATGGCATGTGTAGTTCGGTATATCCGCTAATACGCCACTGGATCTTCCCGGAAAATCCCTTTGTCTATATACATATCTTTTTGTCGTTTTCCTACCGTCGCCGGCATCGGATACAATCTTACCTATTCTAACTCCTCCAATGGGTTTATTATACGATCCATCGACCAACTGTTCTTCATCCGGGCCCCAAAGGTCGGCATAGTCATATATTAATGCATTTTTTGAAAAGAAACCTTCCATAACCAAATCATAGGTGCCATTTGGGAGCTCCAACCTGCGCGTCTCGATTCCGTTTATGGCACCGGTGTGACCAAATATATACGCACCGCCTCCGGTTTCAGCAGACTCGATATAGATTTCGCCACCACAACCCCCATCTCTTACTGAAGGATCACACGGCGAGTCCATTCGGACATACAGAATGAACTTTCCACCGGTCGAACCGTTGGAAAGAGCCTGAGTTGCGTTTACGGTAAATCTGGCTGTTTTATATGGAATTGTATTCATGTCGGACTTTCGTACAATAGCGTATCTTTTCATAGGTACACTAGGTTCGCTCTCGAACGGAAAGTCTGACATGAAGGCGTCGTGGCCTTCATAGTAAAGATCAGTTTTTCCACCTGTTGGATATTTGATGGATGTAAGCAGGAAAGACTTTGATGCGTTATCATCTGGTCTTTTGTCAGCACCGCTGGTGGTTAGATAATCTGTTCCGAAAGGAATTACAACACTTGGCACCATAGTTGAATTATTTCTTCCATTTAGATGTCCCCAATAATCCTGGCTATATATGGTCATGGAAGAAGTGGCGCTATTATAAGTAAACTCGTATGGAGCCAATGAAGAGCCGTCTTCCCCGATTTGTCTTATCCTATCAAGTCGTAGCCCTCCGTTTATATTACAAACACCGTATGCCATTTCACCAGAAGAAAAATAACTATGTTCAAGAGACCACTTTAGAATGCTTTTTGCAGGTGAGTTGTTGTTCTTAACGGTAATAAGGGATAGCCTTTTGTCGGTGGTAGCGAAATCATTCCTTTCTTCGGGACCATAGGTGAATTCGATGCTGCCTGACTTCCAGGAAACCTTTGATACTTTCTTTCCCAGAATTTCGTATTCATCGTAAGTCGTCCGTTCCTGGTTTAAGGAGCAAGTTACCCCCGCAGTAAAAATCTCTTTTTGAGCACTATTAAACTGACAGTAATCGCTTGAATAGTCAACGTATTCGATATTTACATAGTTCCCTCTTGTATCTTCAACACGAACTAGTTGCCAACTTGATGCAAATTGAAATGAATAGGGTATTGTCCTGTCATTTTGCGTCACAATTGTTTTTTCAAAAACATTTCCAGGCAAAGACGAATGCTTTCCGAAAAAATATTTAAACCCCTTGTCATCTGTGATTGTCCATGAGTACATTTCTCCTCGTTCAATTTTAATTTTTTCCTTTGCATCAATAAGAACACCCAATCCAGTGGCTTTGTCAATGAAAAACTTTCCAGATTTTCCTAGTATGTTAAATTGAAATATATCTGCTTGCAGATCAATTCTACCCTTGTTTACGTCCAACAGGTATTGCCTCATCTGCATATTACTGCCAGTAAGGGAGCTCACGTCCAGTTCACTGTTTAAATAGCCATTGGGAGATTCATCGGGTATACCCCGAACGGTTCTGGAGATATTTCCCAATCCCATTAAAGCCCAGCCCAGCCCTATGTTAGACGCCAGTTCACCCATCTTGAACCCTCCGGCATGGTAACTTAACATAACAGGTGCACTGATATCTCCTGTATTGATTGTGTAGATAGGAACAGTAATATTGGGCGTACCGGTATAAAGGCTTACAGGAATTTCGCCAAACTTGGCAATCGCTGTTGCATTGGGTGATGGCGGATAAACTACCAGGTTTAAAGATATCTCTTTGTCATCTCGTTGAGCAAATATATTAGTGCTTATGACAAGAAGGAAAATAGAAAAGATAGAAAGTTTAAAACGGCTCATTTTGTTTTTTTTAGGATAGAGATCTTCTATATAATACAGCCAATAGCCCTGCCTCTCTGCTAGTATGGCGATTTTATCGGCATTATTAGGCATCAGGCTTGCCGATTTCATTTAATCCAGATAGTTAAATTGAGTCCGTTGTTTCTTTAGGTTTTTCCGTTGTTTTTTGTGGGGTGTTGGCGTGATATGCTGCTCCAGTTCCTGTATTCTTTTTTCGAGTTGGAGGATATAGAGGGTATTTTCTTCGATGGTTTTGAGCAGTCGTGTTTGCATGTCGCCCAGGTCGATGCCTTCCTGTAGCACGGTGTGTTCGGCGGGGATATGGGGCAGGTGTTTGTGCCGGCGGAGGTAGGCTTCGAGCTCCGCCAGGGGGGCGGGCTGGTACGTGGAATCGAATACATAGTCGGCCCAGCCGGTGGCGGTCACCTTTACTTTTTTCGCATACACATGCCCGTTGACCGCTAGCTTCAGGTTGGCGTCGGAAGGTTCGGGGCTCGTCTGCGTACCGATGGTCACGATGCCGGCATTGTTGTTATAGATATTGCCGTTGTTCACCGACCAGTAAGACACCCCGCCACCGCCACCGTATTCCAGGCTGTCGATGGCCAGCACGTCGACCCAGTAGTTGCTTTCTTCAAAGCTCTGGTCCGGGAAGCCATTGCTCATGCGGTACAGGCCGTTGGGGCCATAGGTACCACTAGCCGGGGCCGTAAGGAAGTTATTGGTAACCGGCGCGGTGAAGTAGTTCTGATTGGCCGCATAATTGCCTCCCGGTGAATACACCGCAGCCACGTACACGGTGTCTTTGCTGATCAGCCGCGGACTGGCAAAATTGGCCGACACCCAGCCGGTGGCCGTATTGTTCTTATAGGTCACCGAATCCAGCAGCTCCTGGTTGCTGCTCTTATAGAGCTTCAACACACAGGTGCTCGTATCGGCGCCGCCGCGGTAAAAACGGATGCCCTGGATAT
The DNA here is from genome assembly GCA_039811405.1 of Flavihumibacter sp. Classification (GTDB taxonomy): domain Bacteria; phylum Bacteroidota; class Bacteroidia; order Chitinophagales; family Chitinophagaceae; genus Flavihumibacter. Next base: position 9,950 of record JBDHYM010000083.1, read on the forward strand.
AAGCGGCCTTGGAAGAAAAAAACCTGACACCCACCGTAATAGGCTCTTCATCATTGACCAGTGGCTGGGCAGGCGTGGGATAACCCCAGATACTTTGTTGTGCAAAACTGAAAACGGGGGCGAGCAGCACGCCCAGCAGAAGGGACCTTTTCATAGGTATGATTGGTTTTTTAAAAAAACGTTGACGGCCGAAAAATAGAAACTGTTATCTGATTTTGCAAGCTGTTTTTTTACGGTAGCCGGTGTGCGTATTGTTACCCCGCACAAATCCTTCGTACTTGTACGTTGCGGGAATTGATTTTTTTTATTCTTTTTGACGCGTTAACCTTATCGCTATAAAACAACCACCTCATCACTATGAAAACACCTCTTCTCCTCTTCGCTCCGCTCCATAGATACTGTTGTTCTTCTCTCCTGTTTACCGGGCACCTAAATGGGCTGTCATGAAGCAGGTATTGTTGTCATGGTTGTTGACGTGGCTGTTGACGTGCACCCTGCTGTGTCGGGCAATCGCCGCCTTTCCTGGCGACAGCACGTGGTATTACCTGCAACGGCCCGGAGACTTGTTGTCGAAAGTGGAAAGAAGAGCCGCCAGCGTGGAAGCGCGGCTGGTGCGGCAAACCAACCGCTACCTCGATCGTGCGCAGCGGCAGGAGGAAAAGCTCTACCGCAAACTCTACCAAAAAGACAGCCTGCAGGCCAAGGAAGCTTTCGGGGATATCCCTGCCCGTTATGAAGCCCTGCGCCGGCAGGTGAATGACCCGGCAGCAGCAGCAGCCACACTCGACCGCCGCCTGCGGCCTCCCTATATCGGCGGACTGGACAGCCTGCGTACCTCGCTGCGCTTCCTGGAAGCCACCGGAGGTCTCGGCCAGGATCCGGCGTTGTCATCGCAATATGCGGCCGCCACCGCGCAGCTCACCCAGGTGCAGGCCCGCTTCGGCCAGGCCAAACAGATCCGCCAGGCCCTCAACGACCGCAACCGCTTTTTGCAAAACCAGCTCGACCGCTACGGGCTCTCGGCGCAGTTGCGCAAATACAGCAAGCAAGCTTATTATTACCAGCAACAGATCGAAGACTACAAACAACTTCTCAGCGACCGGTCGCGCCTCGAACGAAAAGCCCTCGCGCTGCTGCAGCAGAACGAGCAGTTTGCCGCTTTCTTCAATAAGCACTCCCAACTGGCCTCCCTGTTCCGGTTGCCGGGCCAGTCGGTAGACGGCGAGCCGGTGCTGCTGGCCGGCCAGCAGGCGCGCAGCGTACTGGAAAAAGAAATACAGCAACGCTTCGGCGCCAGCATGCAGAAAGTAGAGGAAGCAGCGACGGCCGAGCTGCAACCTGCAGCCGATCCCCTGTCAAAACTCAAAGACCAGTTCCTGGCCAAAGCGCCCAGCCGCGGGGAAAAAAGCAATGGCGATGCCTCCCTGCCGGACTTCAAACCCAATAGCCAGAAAACAAAACCCCTGTGGAAACGACTCGAGCTCGGCAGTAATGTACAGACCACGCGCAGCGGGTATTTTCCGGTGACCTCCGATGTGGGCCTGTCGCTCGGTTATAAGCTCACCGATCACCTCACCGCCGGCGTAGGCGGCAGTTACAAGCTGGGCTGGGGCGAGGGCATCCGCGCCATTCACATCACCCACCAGGGCATGAGCGTGCGCAGCTTTGCCGACGTGCAGCTCAAGGGCAGCTTTTGGCTCACGGGCGGCGCCGAGTGGAACTACCGCGACCGGTTGGAGAAGCCGGACCTGCTGCCCCCCCTCCGCCACTGGCAGCAGAGCGCATTGGCCGGTGTGCAGAAAAAATACAAACGCGGAAAAACCAGTGGCAACGTGCAGTTGCTCTATGATTTTCTGTGGCGGCAACAGATCCCCCTGGGACCACCCGTCTTGTTCCGCGTGGGCTATAGCCTTCGGTAACACAACACTGACATCACGCAAAGCAAACCGACAACCGGCACATAAAAAACAGCAGCCATACAACAACCATTACAACGATACGACAATAATCACCATAGACAATAAATAACCAACCACCTTATCCATTCTTATCCATACCAAACCAACCTATGCCAATTTCTTTATTATACCGATCGCTCCTGGCCCTGGCCTGCCTGCATACGCTGGAAGTCGCCGCCCAACAAAACAAGCCGGTATCGAGTCCGGTGTATCCGTCGGCGACGCGGTCGGCACAGCAGCCGGCGGGTTACAGCGGGGG
>JBDHYM010000084.1:0-12153 GCA_039811405.1 Flavihumibacter sp.
CTGCTAGCCATGGGCAATATTTTCCTGGGCATCTATTATAACCTGAGCATCTGGTACAAGATCACCGGCAAGAACATGTACGGCGCCTATATTACCCTCGCAGGCGCTGCGCTGACCATTGTGCTGAATATCTGGCTGGTGCCGCACCTGCATTATCTCGGCGCGGCCATTGCCACTTTTGCCTGCTACCTGGGCATGATGATTGCCAGCTACCTGCTGGGGCAGCAACACTATCCGATTCCATATGCCTGGAAGAAACTGGTGGCTTACCTCGTGATCGTCAGCCTGCTGGTGGCTTTTCACCAGGCGCTGGTTTATTTTTACGGTCCATTGTGGTTCAGCATAGCCACTGCTACGATACTGCTGGCCGGTTTCGGGCTGTTCATCGCCCGGGTGGAAAGCCGCGAGCTGGCCCGGCTGCCTTTCGTGAACCGTTTCGTGAAACCGAATCCTCAATCCTGAGCAGACAAAAAAGGATTGTACTTCTTTTCCTCGCCAATAGTGGTTGCTTCCATATGCCCGGGATACACCACCGTTTCGTCGGGCAATACAAATAATGATTTGCGGATGTTGTTGAGCAATTGCCGGTGATCGCCGCCCGGCAGGTCGGTGCGTCCGATGCTTCTTTTAAACAGCACATCGCCCCCGATCAAAAAATGCTGGTCGGCCTTGTAAAAGCAGATATGTCCCGGAGAATGCCCCGGCGCCTCGATCACCGTCAATTCGTCGCCCGGAAGACCGGTTATATCGCCTTCTCCTATATAGTGAAAAGGGCCGTCGTATTTTCGAAAAGGCAGGTTCCAGCGCCGCCCGGCTTCTTCGGCCAGGTCGTGCACCACCTGCTCGTTGCGATGAATATACGGTTCCAGCTTCCATTTTTCGTGTACAAAACGATTGCCGAAAACATGATCCAGGTGGCAATGGGTATTGAGCAGCCATTTCGGCTGCAGGTGATGGCGGCTGATGAAGCCGGCCAGCTCATTTTCTTCCGACTGCGTATAACAGCCGGGATCGATAATAACGGCTTCGCCCCCTTCATTATACAGCAGGTAGGTATTTTCCATCAGCGGATTAAAACAAAATTGGCGAACTGTTAACATAGCTCTATTATTTTAGGGGGATTTCGGGAATAAGGTTGAAACACATAATTTTAGCACACAATCGCTGAATATGCAATTTCAGAAGAATCATTCGTTTCTGCGCGTTCTGAACAAGTGTGGTTTTCTCTTGATCCTGTACCCCTTCCTGCAGGCAAATATTGCATCTGCCCAGGTCAATACGGTTGAATTTGGTAAGAACAGGGTTCAATACCAAAAGTTCAAATGGCAATTCTATCAGACCGGCAACTTCAATACCTATTTCTACCAGCACGGCGAGCCGTTGGCCAAATCGGTGGCGCAGATCGCCGAACAGGAGCTGCCCGACATGGAATCGTTCATGGAATACGGGTTGCAGCGCCGCGCCAATGTAGTGTTGTACAACAGCTACAATGAAATGCAGCAAACCAATATCGGGCTGACTACCGACTGGCAAACCAATGGCGGCAACACCAAACTGGTGAACAATAAAATGGTGGTGTATTACAACAGCAACCACGACAACCTGCGCCTCCAGGTAAGGCAGGGCATCGCCCGCATTCTGCTCGATAATATCCTGTTCGGCGACGACCTGGGCGAATTTGCCACCAACCAGGCGCTGCTGGATCTGCCCAAGTGGCTGACCGACGGTTTCGTGGCCTATGCTGCCGAGAACTGGAGCACCACGCTCGACGACAACCTGAAATCGGCGGTGATGTCGGGCAAATACCGCGACTTCAGGCAATTCGCTTTCGACGAGCCCTTGCTGGCAGGTCATGCCTTCTGGCGTTATATCGAAGAAAGCTACAAGAAAGAAAACACCAAATATTTTCTGTACCTGGCCCGGCTGTACCGCAACCTCAATGGCGCTTCCAACCGCATCTGCAAAAAGAAATTCAAAGATGTGCTGGAAGACGTGATGGCCTATTACGAAGACAAATATGCGAAAGACCTGCGCAGCCGCCGCAATAACCCCAAAGGGCAGATGTCGGTGGTGGAAGAGATCAGCAAAAACAAGGACTTCTACAACTTCACGCCCAACCCCACTCCCCGCAGCCAGTCTTATGCAGTGGTAGAATGGAAAAAAGGCTTGCAATGCGTCATCTATTACGAAGACTATTCCACCCAAAAGGTATTATTGCGCAATGATATCCGCAGCGTTGATGCAAAGCAGGATCCCCACTACCCGCTGCTGGCCTGGAACGGCAAAGGCAATAAGCTGCTGGTGGTGTACAACCACGAAGGCAAGATCAAAATGTTCACCTACGACATTTTCTCGCGCCTGAAGAAAGACAAGCTCACGCTGGAATTCGACCAGATCCAGGATGTGAAATACATGAACGACGACAACACCCTGCTCATGAGCGCGGTGAAGAATGGCCAGTCTGATATCTATATTTTCAAGATCAACAACGAAAAGGCCGAGCAGATCACCAACGATGTGTACGACGACCTCGATCCTTCATTTGTCGCTTTTCCCAACAAAATGGGCATTATCTATTCGTCGAACCGGCCTTCGCCGGCCGCCGTTACCGGCGATACCGTACTGCCTTCGAACTATCGCTTCAATGTTTTCCTCGTTGACAATTTTAACAAGAGCGAATTCAGGCAGATATCGCAGTTGAGCAATATGAAATTCGGCAATGCAAGGTTTCCCACCCAATACAATGCGAACCACTTTACGTTCATGTCCGACCAGAACGGCATCGGCAACCGCTATGCCGGTTTCTTCTCCACCAGCCGTGCCGGTGTTGATACGGTTTACCAGATCGGCGATGAAATACTGCGCAATCCCGAATACAAGGAAATCGATTCGCTGCTTCGTTTCTACGGCAAGAATGAACCAGACAGCATTTTTACGTTCTCGGTAACGAACGATTCCACCTATGTATTCCCCATCACCAATTACCAGAGCAGCATGACCGAATCCAAATCGGCGGGCGACAAAGACCTGGTAAGTGAGGTTCGGCGGGAAGGCGACCTGAAATTTTTGTACAAGCTCAAGGTCGACGAAAATGCGTTGCGCAAAAGAAACGTAAATCCGCGACCCACCGACTTCCGGAAACGAACCATGGACCAGCAGCGGGTGTCCCTGAGTCAGGCGCTCATTTATCCGCAGGCGCCAAAGACTGCTGATACCAGTAATAATGCCGCCCGATTCGAAACCGAATTTGCCGAAGAAAAGCACGATTCAACCCTGCCGAAACTGGAGCAGGCGCCCGCAGAAACGGCCGAAAGCGCTTCGATACTGAACAAGGCAGGCCGCTTCGACTACAAACTGAAATTTTCGGTCGACCAGGTGACGGGTTCTTTGTTCAACAACGATGTTCTTATTACGCGGTATGAGCCATTCACCGGTTCATTACCCGTCACCAACAGCGCCAACAACGGATTCAACGGTATGCTGAAGGTGACCGTGTTCGACGTGATGGAAGACCTGCGATTTACCGGCATGGTGCGCGCGCCGCTGATCAATACCGCGGGACAAGGATATCCCGTGTACCTCGGCCAGCCGAATATTTTCATCCCCGGCTCGCAGTCGCTGTTCAATTCAGGCTCCGAATACATGGCCCGTTTTGACTACCTCAAAAAGCGGATCGATTTTTCGGTGCTCTATTACCGCAGAACCGACGTAGGCGTTACCCAGTATGCCGCCAATTTTTATACGCCGGCAAAAATATACACCAACCTTTACCAGGCAGGCGTGAAATATCCGTTCGACCGGGTAAGAAGAGTACAGGTAAATGCTGGCGTGCGGGCAGACAACGTGGTTACCAAGGCGGTGTATATTCCCGCCGACAACGGGGATATCCTGAAATCGCCCGGATACAGCCGCAAATATGGCTTGCTGCGCGTGGAATATATTTACGACAATTCCATCGAAAAGGCGACCAATATCTGGAATGGCCTGCGGTATAAGATCTATGCCGACTACAATGCCCAGATCGCTAAAATAACTGCAGCAGGCCGCAACAGTTTCAATTTCGGTTTCGACGCGCGGTATTACCACCCGATCTACAGGAACTTTATCTGGGCGGGGCGGATAGCCGGCGACGCTTCCTGGGGTGATCAAAAGATTTTGTATTATCTCGGGGGGCAGGACGGCTGGCTTTTTCCCAAAGCCAACCAGGAAAATATTCCTACTTCGCGCGATTATGCGTTCCAGGCGCTGGCGGTCAACCTGCGCGGACACAAACAGAACGTATCCAATGGCAACAACGCCATGGTACTCAACAGTGAGTTCCGTTTACCCGTATTCAGCACCCTCCTGAAGCGCCCCATCAACAATGCGTTCGTTCGCAATTTCCAGCTTACCCAGTTCATCGACCTGGGTTCTGCCTGGGATGGCTCTCCGGGCAGCCTGAAACGCCCGCAGGTGGTCTACACCGAAGGCGATCCTTCCAACGGGCAGGTAAACGTTCGTATCAAGGCCGGTGGCCTCGGGCCTTTTGTGGGCGGATACGGATTTGGCGCCAGGAGCACGCTGCTGGGGTATTTCATGCGGCTGGATACTGCATGGGATATGAGCGGTTTGTTCAAAGGAAAACCAATGTGGTATTTTGCCCTCGGGCTTGATTTCTAGACAACAATACGGATATACAAAGCAAAGCCGGCTGTTTCCCAGCCGGCTTTGCTTTTCTCCTGATTGCCATCCCGCGCCACTAACCATGCATGCGGCCGAAAAAAACAGGGCTATAAGCAGCAACCGCATAAACAATTACTGTATTTCGTTAGATTTATACCGTCTATGGCGATCTTAACCAGAAAACTGCGCAAACCCTGCCTGGTTTCAGGCCTTTTGCTGGCAATCCTTCTAACGGGCACGCTGCAATTGCTTGCACAAATACCGGGAGAAATGGTTGCTGCATCGACCGACAGCAGCAGAAAGCCGGTACTGTTCTGGCAAAAGAAAGGCGTTCAGATAGCCGCTGCGCCAAGCTTGCTCGGCGTTGCCACTTATGCCACCTGGGGAGAAAGAAAACAGATCAGGCAGCTCCGTAACCGCTATATTCCCAGCTTCAGAAATCACTATGACGACTATACGCAGTATGTATCAGGCATATCCGTCTTCGCGCTGAATGCGGCGGGTGTTGAGGGGAAACATACGGTGGGGCGTGCCCTCGTTTCTTATACTTTCTCGATGGCCATCATGGGCGTACTGGTCAACAGCATAAAATATACAGCGCGGGTGCCGCGGCCAAGTGGTGACGAACGAAATTCTTTCCCTTCCGGACATACAGCCAACTCGTTCATGAACGCCGCTTTCCTGAACCAGGAGTACGGGCAATACCGGCATCCCATGTACGGCGTGATGGGTTATACCCTGGCCACGGCAACCGCTGTGGGGCGGCAGCTCAATAACCGGCACTGGATATCAGATGTGCTGGCCGGCGCGGGGGTGGGTATATTATCGACCCGGCTCGGGTATATGATCACCGACCGGATCTACCGCGATAAAGGAGAGCATCGCCCGCTGCACTTTGATCCTTTCCCCCAAAACAAAAATCCCAGCTTCATCGATCTGCGCCTCGGCATGGCCCTGCCGATGGGCGGCGACCTGCGCGGACCGAAAGATGATATCCCCGCCAGAACCGGCTTCAACATGGGGCTTGAAGGCGCCTGGTTCTTTTCGCCCAATATAGGCGTGGGCGCCGAGTACGCGTTTACCAGCTTCCCGATGGACGACAATAGCCTGCATAAGCAACTGCGCAAACCCGATATCAGCACCGACATGTACGTACAGCCGATGGGTGTCCGCTACCTGCACATAGGGCCGTTTTTCAGTGTGCCGCTGACCCGTAACTGGTTTATCACCAGCAAGCTGGCGGCCGGTGCAGCAGCGGCTGCCAAAGGCAATATCATGCTGAAGCTGCGCGACGACCTGGTAGATGTTTTCAACCGGCAGGACATCCCCTTCGCCAAATACAAGCCTCACCGCGCCTTTAGCTGGTCGGCAGGCGCCGGTATTCAGAAAAGGGTTGCACGGAATGTAGCGCTCAAATATTACACCACCTATTTTCACAGCCGCCACCGGTTCGACGTGGAATCGCTCGACACCGTCGATGAGCAGGGAAATATTTCCTACCAATGGGAACGCGCCAGCAAGTCGCGCTTCAATCACCTGGGAATGGGTGTAGCCGTTACTGCCTTTCTATGGTAAATCCCTAATTTTGCCCAAATTTTCGATCATGCCCGGATTTGAACGCTTTGGCGAAGAAGAAAAAAAAGAAGTGAACGACGTACTGGAAACAGGCATCCTTATGCGCTATGGCTTCGATGGTCCGCGCAAAGGCATCTGGAAATCCAAAGAGCTGGAAGCGGCGATTGCGGGGAAGTTGTCGGTAAAGCACGTTCAACTCGTTTCAAGCGGTACGGCGGCGCTCAGCACCGCGATGGCCGCGCTGGGTATCGGCGCAGGCGATGAAGTGATCATGCCCTGCTTCACTTTTGTAGCCAGCTTCGAGGCCATGCTCTTTAGCGGCGCCACGCCCGTGCTGGTCGATATTGACGACACCCTAACGCTCGACCCCAAGGCAGTGGAAGCCGCTATTACACCCCGAACAAAGGCAGTGATGCCTGTTCATATGTGTGGCGGCATGGCCGACCTCGACGCGCTGCAGGCCATCTGTAAGAAACACGGGCTGCTGCTGCTGGAAGACGCCTGCCAGGCCATCGGCGCCTCGTACAAAGGGAAATACCTCGGCACCATCGGCGACGCCGGTACCTTTTCATTCGATTTCGTGAAAACCGTTACCTGCGCCGAGGGCGGCGCCATCATGACCAATAACACCGATGTATATACGAAGTGTGACGGCTTCTCCGATCATGGCCACGACCACCTGGGCGTGGACCGCGGCGCAGACCTCCATCCTTTCATCGGGTATAATTTCAGGATATCAGAGTTGCACGCGGCCGTGGGCCTGGCGCAATGGCGCAAGCTCGATGAGTTCCTGGCCATACAGCGCGCCACCAAAAAAACTTTCAGCGAGGCGATCAGCGATATTCCCGGTATCAGCTTCCGTCGCTTCCCCGACCCGGCGGGCGACAGCGCCACTTTCCTGGAGATCTTTTTGCCCAGCCTCGAAGTCGCACAAAAGACAGCCGTAGCCATGAAAGCCGCCGGACTGCCGGCCTTTCATTACTACGACAATAACTGGCACTATCTCCGCAACTGGCATCACCTGAAAACGGCTGCCACCCTGAGCCCGCTGCCCCCGACACTGAAGGCCGGCCTGGAAGCTTACCAGTCCAAAACCTTCCCCCAGTCGGATGCACTGATCGGCCGCTGCGTATGCATGCCCATCAACCTGAGCTGGACCGCCGGCGATATCAATACAAAAGCGGCTGCGCTTCGCAAAGCCATCGAAAGTTCATTATGAAAAAAATAGCGCTTATACCTGCCCGTTATGCCGCCAGCCGCTTTCCGGGCAAGATGATGGCCGACCTGGGCGGAAAGACCGTTATCTGGCGCACGTATGAATCGACCCTGGCCACCGGCCTGTTCGACGAAGTGGCGGTGGTGTGCGATCATCCCATCATTTACGATGAGATCAATGCCAACGGCGGAAAAGTGATATTAAGCAAGCGGACACACGAATGCGGCACCGACCGCATTGCAGAAGCGGCAACGGAAATGGACGCCGATATCATTGTCAACGTACAGGGCGACGAACCCTTCACCCGGCGCGAGCCGCTGGAAAAGCTGCTGCGGGTATTCGAAGGCGAAGAAGGAAAGAACGTACGCGTCGCTTCACTGATGCAGGTGCTTACCGACACTGCATCGATCGAAAACCCGAATTTTGTAAAGGTGGCCGTAGACCTGAATTTCAATGCGCTGTTCTTTTCGCGCTCACCCATCCCCTATCACCGGAGCAAAGACCTGCAGCCGGTTTATTATGAGCACATCGGCGTGTATGCTTTCCGCAAACAAACGCTGATGGAGTTTACCAGGCTGCCGCTGAGCCCGCTGGAAAGCATTGAAAAGATCGAATGCCTGCGCTATCTTGAAAACGGCATTCCCCTGAAAATGGTCGTGACCGATTATATGGGGGTGGAAATCGACACGCCCGAAGACCTGGTAAAGGCCTCCGGATTATTATAACCAGAAAAATATTCAATATGAAATTCAGGAATTTCAAACTGACAGGATACGTAGTATATGGCAACGGCTGTTTCGACCAGTTGGGCGAGATCATCGCGCCGAAGCGCAAACCCAATGCGCCGATGATCTTTTTCGTGGATGAGTATTTTCGCGATAAGCCGGCCCTGCTGAACCGCCTGCCCGTGGAAGGAAACGACAAAACGGTGATCATCGATATCAGCCATGAACCCAAAACAAGCTACGTAGACCGGCTGCGCGACGAACTCAAAGCCGAGTTTGGCGAGGTATCGGGTATCATCGGCATCGGCGGCGGCTCTGTAATGGATATGGCGAAAGCAGTAGCGCTCATGATGACCAACCCGGGTTCGTCGGTCGATTACCAGGGCTGGGACCTGATCAAATATCCCGCCGTGTACAAAGTGGGTGTGCCGACCATTTCAGGCACCGGCGCGGAAGTGAGCAGAACCTGTGTGCTTACCGGTCCCACCCGCAAGCTCGGCATGAACTCCGACTATACGGTGTTCGACCAGATCGTGCTTGATCCATCGCTTACCAAAACAGTGCCTGTTAATCAACGGTTCTATACGGCGATGGATTGCTTCATTCATTGCGTGGAGTCGCTGACCGGTACTTATCTCAATGCTTTCAGCCGCGCTTACGGCGAAAAGGCCCAGGCGCTCTGTGAAGAGATCTTCCTGGAAAAAGATACCTGGGATGATGACGCCGACGAAAAACTAATGATGGCTTCCTATGCCGGCGGCATGAGCATCGCCTACTCGCAGGTAGGCGTGGCCCACGCGGTAAGCTACGGACTGTCGTACCTGCTGGGCACCCGGCATGGCATCGGCAACTGCATCGTATTCGACAAGCTGGAAGAGTACTACCCCGAAGGCGTGGCCAAGTTCAAGGAGATGGTAAAGAAGCACAACATCGATATACCGCAGCATATTACCAAAGGGCTGACCGATGAACAATTCGACAAGATGATCAATGTTTCACTGGGCATGGCCCCGCTCTGGGAAAATGCCCTGGGCAAAGATTGGAAAGACAAGATCGACGCAAAGAAACTGCGCGCCCTGTACGAACGCCTTTAATTAGCCGATGGAATTAAAGGATGCCATCGATTTATTACATCACGCCGATAAAGGAATCACCGGCAGCGGGCATTGGCTGGAGCTGGGTGCCGGTCGCGAGTTGTTCACGCAGGCCCTCGCCCATTGTTTGTCGCCGGGAAGCTTAATCACCGCCGTAGATACAGACAAAAACGGGCTGGCTGCCATCCCTGATACCATCGGCGAAGTAGCGGTTGAAAAAATAGCAGGCGACTTCAGTGAAATCCTGTTTCCGGCAAAACAGTTGGATGGGTTACTCATGGCCAACAGCCTGCATTATATTGCCGATCACCATCGTTTTCTGCGAAGCATGCAACCGGCTTTGAAAAAACAGGCCGCCATCTGCCTGGTAGAATACGACACCACACAGGCGAACCGGTGGGTGCCGTATCCATTGTCGGGCAGCGCAGCCGAACAACTGCTGCGGGGCTTAGGATGGGTACAGATCCAGTTTGTTCAACGTAAACCATCCATCTTCCAACACGCCGATATCTATTCAGTACTGGCAACGGCCGGCTGACCGTACCAGTTCACCTGCCGGCTGAAGTACATGGCCAGGGCCAGTATGCAGAACAGCCCGATGCTACCGATCAGCAACGCCGTGTCTTCGAGACGAACCAGCACGAAAGTGAACACATACAGGCAGGTAAGCACAGTGCCGAAAATGAAAGCGGTTCGTACCGATCTGAAATGCGCCTTTGCATAAAGGCTGATCAGCAACACGACGGCAGTAGCGGCTACCAGGTAAGCATAATCGAACGGAATGAACTCACCGATGGATAACAGCAGCGTGTAGAAAATGGATAAGGCGATTCCGACCATCACATACTGCACCGGGTGAAACGGTTTTTTCTGCAATAGCTCAATGATAAAGAACAAGGAGAATGTAAGGCCGATAAAAAGGATCGCATATTTAACGCTGCGCTCGGTCTTTGCGTACTGGTCTGCCGGTTGCACCATAGTGACGCCAAATGCGAATTTTTCCGGGTCAAAACCGACCGACTGCAGGTGCGTGGCGAAAGGCAGATTGGCTTTATTGAACGACCATTTGGCCAGAAAACCGTTGTTGGATACTTCGCGGGTACCGGGCAGGTAATTGCCATCGAAAGAAGGGCTCGGCCAACTCGATTTTATTTCAAACTGGCTGTTGCCGGCCAGCGGCAGGAAATGCAGTTGCTCGCTGCCTTTGAGCGCCAGGTCAGAGCTGAAAGACAACGAGGCATCACCCGGTGCGGCGGTCCAGTTCAGCGGCGCGGAAAGTCCCGATTTTCCGAAGGCCTTCGTGGGCAGTCCCGGCGACAGCTCGATCGATTGCCCGTTTAGCCGGGCAGTCAGTTTTTCTTCAATGCCTTTGATATCATCGATCGCGATACAGATCCTGGCATCCTGCCAGCGTACCAGCGCGGCATCGAGCTCCTTCGGCCATTGCGGCCTGAATTCACCCGCCAGGTGATTTTTGCTTTTATACAGCAACACTTTGTAGATGGAGCGCGGGCGCACTTCAGGCTGCATAACCGATTGAACGGTGGCTGTTTCGGGCAGTATGATCAGCTCTTTCTCCACAGCGCTGGTCTTGCCGTTTATATCTTTCACCGGGAGCTCGTAAGGGATGTATAAGAAGTATCCCGAAACGTTTTGAGCGGCAGCCCACTTGCTGCTCACCTCCTGCACCACCTCTTCCTGGCGGGATTTTCGTTCAGAAACAATATTGCTGATAAAAAAAGCAGGTATCATCATTACGAGGATCAGCAAGGCGGTAATGATGCCTTTGGTAAGTGTAGTTGACGTTTGCATAAAAAAGGGAGTTTTCCTGTTTGAAAGCGTTGATGGTATAGGTGTTTCCGCGGGTGCTTCACACCCGGTGAAAAAGCGGTCGGTTTCCCGGTGCTGCAGCAGGTAAGAAATCGTAGCCGACACCGGTACGGTGGCCGACAGCAGCAATACGGTGGCCATGGGTTCTCCTGCAGCTACCGAAAACATGGTAAACGGAACACTGCAAACAAGTGTAAGCAGGGCGAAAGCACGGATGAAACGCTGCTCCTTCTCCGCTTTACTTATAGTTCGGTTTTCGATCAAGTTGACGATGACCAGCAAAACAACATATACCGGCAGGCCGATGATCAAACCGCCGGTCACGAACAAAAGCAGCACCCACCCCTCTATTGTTGCTGTCAACGACAACACTGCCCACATGATAACTGCACTGAACAGTACCGTTACCACCCAAAGCCGGAATGCTTCCAGCAGGGAGCGCGATATAATATTTTTTAAAAGCACTTTGTATTTCAAAGTTTATGATTAAAAAAAATCACCCGATCGACCGGATCATTTTTTCAAGCGCCTCCAGGTGGAGCTTGAAAGCTTTTTCACCGGCCTTGGTGACAGAATACGTGGTATTTGTTTTTCGTCCCACAAATCCCTTTTGCACTTTGATGTAATTGTTTTCTTCCAGGGTTTTCAGGTGGGTGGCCAGGTTGCCGTCGGTGACCTCAATCAGTTCTTTCAGCTCATTGAAATTCACTTCTTCATTCACCATAAGCGCGCTCATGATGCCCAGCCTGATCCGGCTGTCAAAAACTTTATTCAGGTGTTCGATCGGATTTTTCATGTAGTCGTTTCGCCCGCTTGTCGTTCATGTTTCCACCACATCGCAATGCCGTATACCACGTGCAAGATACCGAAACCAAAGGCCCAGTAATACAGGGTCGCTTTCGGGAACCAGGCACTGATCAGCCCGGTGGCCAGGATCGCCAGCCCGAGATAACGAACCTCGCCCAGCGTATAACGCGATCCGTTTACGAGCGCCAGTCCGTAGAAGATCAGCGATGCCGGCCCCACCAGCGAATACATTTTGTAGTCAACC
>JBDHYM010000085.1:0-11967 GCA_039811405.1 Flavihumibacter sp.
CTGATCGACTACGCCATCCGGAGCGGTGCACCTATTGAAGTGGTGGAAAACCTGCAGGAGCTGGAAGATGAAGGGGAAATTTACGAGGGCATCGACGATATCTGGCCCGACTATCCTTCGCAGGAAGATTTCTTCTTTAATGAAGACGAATATTAAATAGTCAACCATACGTAATAAAAAGTCCCGGTAACCACCGGGATTTTTTATTACCCGTATTACCCGGCGCTCAGCCGGCAGAACAATTCCGTTCCGGCACGCGGGGTTGCCGAATGCGGCGACAATTCCAGGCTGATGATCGTAAAATCATCGCTGAACAAGCGACGGTATTCAGCCGCCGATCCGCCGAAAGGCGGTCCCGCTTTCTCAAACTCAATATTGAACAGTAACCCTGCCAACTGGCCGGCCGGCTGCAGCAGCTTTTTCATCTGCTGCACATAGGCGGGTCGCAGGGAAGGATCAAGCGCGCAAAAAAAGGTTTGCTCGATAACGAGGTCGTACCGGCCGTCGAGGGTAAAGAAATCCTGGTGCAAAACCGTGAGCTGCTTACCGATAAACGCCGCATACCGCTTTTTCAGCCGCTCTGTAGCCACTTGCGAAATATCAACGACAGTAACATGGGTGAACCCCGAAGCAAGCAGGTAACCCGCTTCATAAGCATTACCGCATCCCGGTACCAGGATGCGGCTGTCTTTATCCGTTAACTGATCGATGAAAACTTTCAGCGGCGGGCTCACTTCTCCCAGGTCCCAGCCGGTTTCATCCCGTTTCCAGCGATCGTTCCAGTAATTGTTTTCGAGGTCCATTATTCAACACCCAGCTTGGTCATCACTTCCATGCTGACGCCTGTAGTGGAGTAGCCGCCGTCGTGGAAAAGATTCTGCATGGTCACCATGCGGGTGAGGTCGGAGAAAAGCGTAAGGCAATAATTGGCGCAGTCTTCGGCCGACGCATTGCCCAGGGGCGCAATGGCATTGGCAAAATCATAGAAATCGCCGAAGCCTTTAATACCGGTTCCCGCCGTAGTTTTGGTGGGCGATTGCGAAACGGTATTTACCCGTACTTTTTTGTTAAGGCCGAAATGATAGCCGAAACTGCGGGCAATCGATTCCAGCATCGCCTTGATATCAGCCATATCGGTATAAAAGGGATAGGTACGCTGGGCCGCCATATAGGTCAGCGCTACGATGCTGCCGCCTTCGTTCATGGCATCGGTTTTATAGGCCACGCTCAGCATTTTATGCAACGACAGCGCCGATACGTCGATGCCTTTCTGGAAATAGTCGTAGTTCAGTTCAGGATAGGGAATATTTTTACGGATGTTCACGCTCATGCCGATAGAGTGCAGCAGGAAATCGATCTTGCCGCCCAGCACTTCCTGCGATTTACTGAACAGGTTGGTGAGCTCTTCTATATTGGTGGCGTCGGCCGGGATGATCTCGGCGTTTATTTTCTCGGCCAGCTTTTTGATTTCGCCCATGCGCATGGCAATGGGAGCATTGGTCAATACGATCGAAGCGCCTTCTTCATATGCTTTTTCGGCTACTTTCCAGGCAATGGAATTTTCGTCGAGCGCGCCGGTGATGATGCCGCGCTTGCCTTTCAACAGGTTGTAGGCCATACGTATGGGATTGGTTAGGTTGCGAATTTAGGGAGATTGTACCATTTCCCTTGCATTCTCCAATGCAGCGGCACTGGGTGTGGCGCCTCCCAGCATTTCGGCAATGGCCCGGATGCGCGCTTCTTTTTCCAATACCCGGATGCGCGTTTGCACCTGCTTGCCGCCCGGCTCTTTGTACACGAATAAATGGAGATCGGCCTTACCGGCGATCTGCGGCTGGTGGGTGATGCAGATCACCTGGCGGTTCTGCGCCAGCTCTTTCATGATCTGGCCTACCTGCAAGCTGGCTTCGCCCGAGATACCGCTGTCTATTTCATCGAAGATGAGGGTGGGCAGGTCGATCTTGCCGGCCACCAGCGATTTGATGGAGAGCATCAGCCGGCTCAGCTCACCGCCGCTGGCCACTTTGCGCAGGGATGCGAACTGCCCGCTCTTATTGGCATCGAAAAGGAAATCGACCTGGTCCATACCCGCGGGGCCGGGTACCGCCGGCTGTATGTCGATCCTAAGCCGGGCGTTCGGCATACCGATGCGTGTCAATAATTTGTTTACGGCTTTTTCTATGGGCGTCACCTGCAATTGCCGGGCAGCCGACAAGGCGGCGCCTGCTTTTTCTACCGACTCACGTAAACGGGTAACCGAAACCTGCAAGGTCTGCAACCGATCGTCGCCCTGCTGCACCGCCAGCAGCTTAGCTGCCAGCGCCTCACGAATATCGATCAGCTCCTGTGTTGTTTTGACAGCATGCTTTTTGAGCAGTTTGTAGCCGGTATTCAGTTGCTCCTGCAAACGACCGGCGCGTTCGGGGTCAAACCCGATCCGGCCGCCCAGCCGTTCGGCCTCGGCGGCGATATCGGCCAGCTCCACCTGTACCGATTGCAGCCGGGCGCGCAGCTCTTCCAGCTCACCCTGCTTCGGGGCATAAGGCTGCAACTGCTGCTGCATTTGCTTCAGCAATTGCAGCAACGGCGTTTCCTGCTGCCTGATCTGGTGATCGATCAGGGCCAGCGCCTGCTGAATGCCGCCGGCATTGTTCAGCATTTGCAGTTCATCGTCGGCGGTTTCAAGCGCATTCTCCTGCAAGCCCGCCCCCTCCAGCTCGTCGAAGAGGAACTGGTTATAATCGAGCTCTTTTTTATTAAGCGCCTGCGCTTCCTGCTCTTCGTGCAGCAACTGTTTTTGCTGCTGCCATTCATTGTATAATACTGCGTACGCTTCCCGCTTTTTTTCGTTGCCGGTCATGGCATCCACTACATCCAGTTGAAAACCTGCCGAGCCCAGGCTCAGTGTATCGAATTGCCGGTGCAGGTCAACCAGCTTGCCCGTCAGCTCCTGCAACTGCTGTAAGGAAACGGGGATATCATTGACAAATGCGCGTGATTTCCCGTTGCTGCCGAACTCGCGCCTGATCACCAGCTCATTGGCAGGATCGAGATCGCCGGCGGCGAGCCATTGCCATACCGCTTTTTTTCCCCCGATATCGAACAGTCCTTCCACTACGCATTTCTTCTCTTTGTTCAATACCATGCTGCTGTCGGCCCTTTCGCCCAATATCAGCGAAAGCGCGCCCATCAGGATGGATTTACCCGCACCGGTTTCGCCGGTAATGATGTTCAGTCCCGGCCCGAAGCGGGTATCGAGTTCATCTATGATAGCGTAGTTGTTTATATGCAATTCTCTCAACATGACCGTTGCCGCTTTACTGGCGGCAATTTAGGGAATAAGGCCGTTGCCGCCAGATGGCGTATGCAAGAAAGGAGAAAAACACGGTGTTGGCTATCGCTTTACTTCTGCATCCAGCAGGGCTTGCAGTTGCCGGCAAACAGCGGGCTGCTTTGCAGCGAGGTTGTTGCGTTCGCCGGGATCGGTAGAAAGATCGTATAACTGCGGTTGCGATGATCCGCCGGTTTCGGTATCGGTCAGCGGCTTGTACGGCACCAGGTTATTGGCGGGAATATATTTCCATTTGCCACTGACCAGGGCCAGGGCATCGGCCTGTTCCACCAGGTGCGGACGGCCGGTTGCCGACTGTCCCAGCAATGTCGGCAATAGGTCGTAGCTGTCGCCGGCCTCGCCTGCCGCCAGCGGCTTTTTCAACAGGCTGGCAAAAGAGCGCAGCCAATCCATCTGGCACACCAGCGCATCACTTACGCCGGGTTTGATGGTCGATGGCCAGCTAACCAGAAAAGGAATGCGGGTGCCTGCTTCGAAGAGGCTGTATTTACCGCCGCGGAAGGGGCCCGCGGGCTGGTGGCCGTTCCGCTGGGTCACAGCGCCGTCCTGGTAGCCATCGTCGAGCACCGGGCCGTTATCGCTCGTAAAGATGATCAGGGTATTGTCAAGCAGTCCCAGCCGTTCCAGGTCTTTGCGTATCTCGCCCACCGCCCAATCGAGCTGCAGAATGGCATCGCCACGCAGGCCAAGCCCGCTTTTGCCTTTGAACATGGTCGAGGGCATGCGCGGCACATGTGGTTCAGTCAGGTTGTATACCAGGAAAAAAGGACGGTTCTTATTGGCGCCGATAAAGGTCCTGGCTTTCTCCAGAAAAGTAAGCGGCATCTCTTCGTCGGTCCACCGCGCCAGCTTGCCGCCTGTCATAAAGCCGATGCGGCCGATGCCGTTAACGATGGTACCATCGTGCCCCTGCTCCGGCGAAGCTTTCAGCTTCAGCAGCCAGGGTTGCTCTTTGCCGGTGGGGTCGTTGCCCAGTTTCCGGGTATAATCCACCGCAATAGGATCGCTGCTATCGAGGGCGGTTACCAACTGGTTTTCCAGGAATACAGTGGGAACGCGGTCGGCCGTTGCGGGGAAGATGAATGAATAGTTAAAACCCAGGTCGTTCGGGCCTTTCTCGATGGGTGCATTCCAGTTTTTGGATACAGTTTCACCCAGGCCAAGATGCCATTTCCCGACAATGCCTGTTTCGTAGCCGGCCGATTTGAACAGGGCGGGAAGGGATATTTTATCGACCGGCACCACCAGGGCGGCATCGCCCGGCAATATGCCGGTGCCTTTCCGGCGCCAGGGATATATGCCGGTCATCATGGCATACCGCGAGGGGGTGCAGGTGGCCGATGTGCTATGGCCGTTGGTGAACCGGATACCGCTGGCTGCCAGCCGGTCGATCGCCGGCGTTTCGATCTTGTCGGCGCCATAGCAGCTAAGATCGCCATACCCCAGGTCGTCGGCGCAAATGATAATAACATTGGGAGCAGGCTGCGCACCGACGACGAATACTGTCAGCAGGCATAAAATAAGAAGGGTCGTTTTCACCGCCTTATTTTACCTCGATACCGTCGTTCAGTTCATTGTCGATAAGAATACGGCCGCAGTTTTCGCACACGATGATCTTTTTGCGTTGTTTGATCTCGCTCTGGCGTTGCGGGGGAATAGCATTGAAGCAGCCGCCGCAGGCATCGCGCACTACGGGCACAACGGCAAGGCCATTGCGGTAGTTGGAACGGATACGATCATATGATAACAGCAGCCGCGGGTCGCATTTCTCGCGGGCCTCGGCAGCCGCCTTGTTGAAGTGCTTCTCTTCCTCTTCGGTAGTAGCGATGATCTTCTCCAGCTCTTCTTTCTTATGCTTCAGCACACCGTCTTTGGTGTTGGTGGTTTTCTTGGCTTTGTCGAGCACCAGTATCTTATCGGAAATCTCTTCCTGCGCGTCTTTGATATGCTTCTCCGCCAGCTTCACTTCCAGTTGCTGCATTTCGATCTCTTTCGTGATCGCTTCAAATTCGCGGCTGTTCTTTACGTTGGTGCTTTGCTTTTCGTATTTTTTGATCAGGGCTTCCGATTCTTTGATCGATTCTTTCTTCTGGTTGATGAACTCGTTGATGCCGTTGATCTCTTCTTCGATACGGGTCTGGCGGGCGGTAAGGCCTTGAATTTCGTCTTCCAGGTCGCTCACTTCAATAGGAAGCTCCCCTTTCAGGATTTGAAACTCGTCGATTTTGGATTCGATCTTTTGCAGGGTTGCCAGCGCAACCAGCTTCTCCTCAACCGAAAAATCTTTGACAGTGGCCATAGTAGCTTTAAGGTGTTAGGTATAATAATTCACCGGGTTGGTTCTCAGTCCCGTTTTGAAGACGGCAAAGGTAGGGAATTTTCCCGCCAAAATATCATACAGGAGGTCGATGGTGAATTGCTCGGTCTCGAAATGGCCCGGATCGGCCAATAGCAGGTGGCCATTGGCGTCAAAAAACTCGTGGTACTTGAGGTCAGCGGTTACATACGCATCGGCGCCGGCGGCGAAGGCTTTGGAAATCAGGAAGCTGCCGGCGCCGCCGCAAACTGCCACACGGCCAATGGCTTTACCGGTCAAGGGACTGTGCCGGATCACCGGCACCCGGAAAACGGTTTTCAGCCGCTCCAGAAAGCTTGTTTCAGAAAGGGCTTCGGGCAGGGTGCCGATTATTCCCGACCCCACCTTATCGTATTCATTATCAATCGGTACAATGTCAAAAGCGGGCTCTTCATAGGGGTGCGTGTGCCGCAGGGCCGCGATCACCGCTGCTTCCAGCGGCCGGGCATAAACCAGCTCCAGTCTTCTTTCTTCTGCCCGGTGCCGCCGCCCGACTTCGCCCGAAAAAGGATGAGTACCCGCTCCGGGCCTGAAGCTGCCCTGTCCGCTGCTGCCAAAACTGCATTCGGTATACCCGCCGATGCCGCCCGCCCCCGCGCCAAACAGCGCCTCCAGCAGGGACGCTTCATGGCTGGCCGGTACAAACACGACCAGCTTGCGCAATATGTTTTTTTTGGGCAGCAGGATAGCCCGCTGCTGCAATCCAAGCAGGTCGGCGATCTTACCGTTCACACCGTCGGCTACATTGTCAAGGTTGGTATGAATGGCATACAGCGCTATATCGTGCTTGATCGCCCTGATAACCGCTTTCTCCACATAGCCGGTACCGGTAATCTTCTTCAGGCCGCCGAAAACAATGGGATGGTGCGAGATCACCAGGTTGCATTGCCGGCTGATTGCCTCTTCGACGATATTATCGGTGGCATCGAGTGATATGAGCACACCGGTGCAGGTCCAGCCCGGATCGCCGGTGATCAGTCCGGCATTGTCGTACGATTCCTGGTAAGCCGGAGGCGCCAGCTTTTCCAGGTGTTGAATTATTTCACGAATCTGCATGGCCAAATATACTTTTAAGGAGCCCAATATTTGGTAACTTCCGGAAAGCCGGTATTTGATAGTTTTGCGCCGGACCTTTGCTTATGCTGAACACTGAAACCAACTTTACCTACCAGCGGTATGTCCAATGGATGCGCGGGGTAGCTGACCTTCGTTATGCCAATGCGGTACTGCAATGGGACCAGGAAACCTATATGCCCGAAGCGGGGGCCGACCGGCGGTCGGGGCAAATTGCTACCCTCAGCGAGCTGGCGCATCGTTTATTCACCGAGCCGCAACGGGCCGGCGAACTCGCCGCACTGATGGCCGATGGCAGCCTCGATGAAAAGCAGCGCAGGAATGTTTCGCTTACCAGCGAAGATTTCGAACAACAGGCCAGATTACCCGGCGAGTTCGTTCGAACGATGAGCGAAACTGTTTCCAGGTCGTTTCAGGCCTGGATGAATGCGCGGAAAGCGAACAGTTTTTCCGTTTTTGCACCGCTGCTCAACCAGCTCGTTGACCTGAAGAAGAGGGAAGCTGATTACCTGGGCTGGCAGGACCACCCGTATAATGCGTTGCTGAACCAGTATGAAAAAGGCTGTACGGTAGCGCTGCTCGACAAAACATTCAGCCAGCTACGCAGCCCGCTCATGGCCCTGCTGGCAAAAATTGCCGCCCGCCCCCAGGTGAGCGAAGAGATCGTACAGCAATCTTTCCCCGAACAGAAGCAATGGGCTTTCAGCATGGAGCTGCTGCAAAAAATGGGGTTTGATTTCAATGCCGGGAGGCAGGACAAATCGGCCCATCCGTTCACTACCAATTTCAGCGCGCGCGATGTGCGCATAACCACCCGCATCGATCCGGACGACCTCAGCAATATGACCTACAGCACGATCCATGAGCTGGGGCATGCTTTTTATGAGCAGGGCCTGCCCGACGATCAGTACGGGTTGCCGCTGGGAGAGTTCACTTCATTGGGCATCCATGAATCGCAATCAAGGCTATGGGAAAACAATGTGGGCCGCAGCCTGGCATGGTGCCGTTGTTTCTTTCCGCTCATTGCCAAACATTTTCCGTCACAATGTAAACATACCGGCGCTGAAACATTCTACCGGGCCGTAAACCGGGTGCAGCCTTCTTTTATCAGGACAGAAGCCGATGAGCTGACCTATCATTTTCATGTGATGATCCGCTATGAGCTGGAGAAAGCCCTGATGGAAGGATTGCTGAAAGTGGAAGAAATTCCGGCTTATTGGAATGAGGCTTATAAAAAATACCTGGGGATAACCGTAACCGACGACAGAACCGGCTGCCTGCAAGATGTTCACTGGAGCCATGGCAGCTTCGGTTATTTTCCGACCTACAGCCTGGGCAGCTTATATGCGGCACAATTTTATGCCGCCGCCCAAAAAGCCATTCCCGAACTGGAAAAGCAACTATTGGCCGGTAATTTCTCTCTATTGCTGAACTGGCTTCGGAGGGAAATACATATACATGGACGCTTTTTTACAAGTGAAGAGCTGTGCAGGCGCGCCACCGGCACTACGTTAAACATTGACTGGTTTATGCAATATGTCAATGAAAAATATCGTTTCATCTACGCTTTCGAGGAGGAGGCTGGGCAGTCATGAGACCTTACCTGATTATCATTTTTACCGTATTGACCGTGGTTTCCTGCAAAAAAGCAGTGGAAAAGGTACAGGAGAACATTATCCTCGACCTGATGACAAACGGACAATGGACAGTGACCAGGTACCTGGAAGGCAACGACGACCTGACCGTTGATTTTGCACCCTATTCTTTCCAGTTCTACAAAAACGGAACGGTGAGCGGGTTTTGGAGCGGACCGGAAGAAAAAGGCACCTGGGTAGCAATGGTAGAAAGCCGGTCGATCAAGGCCGATTTTCCCCAGGCAAGTCTCCCGTTGCAGAAATTGAATGCTGACTGGAAAATAACCGACAGCTCGATGGATGAGGTGAAAGCGAAAACGACCGTTGACAATATCCAGAAAACCTTGTGGTTGAAAAAGAAATGAGATCCAGCCGATATCCTGACCTACCCTTTGGAAACAAGTTGTTTACCCTGAAAATTAGACACTTGTTTACCGCTAAGAAATATATAGCCAGCCTGGTGCTGCTGTTTACTGCCTTCCTGGCGAAGGCGCAGGCGCCCAATGCCGGCTTTACCATGAGTACCAGCCGAGGCTGTTCGCCCCTGGTGGTCAATTTCACCAACACTTCCACTTCCGCAACCGGTGAGTTCACCTCCACCTGGGATTTGGGGAATGGCCAGTTCCTGACCACCACCAATGCCTATGCCGCCTACTACTATAATCCACTGGGAAATAATACTTACACGATCACCCTCAACGTAAGAAATGCCAATGGCGTAAGCCAGATTTCAAAAACGGTGGAAGTGCTGCCCTCCCCCGCAGTCGATTTTTCTGTTAGCCAGAATGTGGGATGTACGCCCAGCACCATTCAGTTCACCAACAACGCCACAGTTCCGGGTGGCGGCGCCATCAGCTCCTATCTATGGGATTTCGGCGATGGCACCACCTCCAGCCAGCCGAACCCGCAGCATACCTACACTAATGTGGGTTATTATAATGTGAGCCTGACGGTAACCACACCCAATGGCTGTTCCACCGTTCTTGCCAAAAACCGTGTTATACGCATGATCGGCAGCGTTACACCCAATTTTGACTTCAAGCTGGGAGCTGTTTGCCAAACGCCGGTGGAAGTGAATTTCACCAACCAAACGGCGGGCGCGGGTAACATGAGTTATCAATGGACCCTGGGCAACGGCAGCCAATCGACTGCCGTAAACGCCAGCACCACTTACCCCGCGTATGGCACCTATAATGTTAAGCTGGTGGCCATTTCCAGCTATGGCTGCCGCGACAGCATCACCAAGCCCATTACGCTCAAAGAAAATATTACCAGCTTCAGCTCACCCGATGTTATTTGCCCCGGTGCTGCCGTTCAGTTTGCGAACACCGGCACCGTTCCCATTTCTTCTTTCTGGGATTTTGGTGACGGTACTTCGGCGCGGGGCAATGCGCCTACCAAATCGTATGCCGTAGCCGGCACCTATACGGTAACGCTGACCAATCAATATGCCGATTGTGCCGGCACTACCACCAAAGTGGTGACGGTTGCACCCCCGCCGCCGCTCAACTTCCAGGTGGTAAATGATACCGGCTGTACATCGCCCCATACCGTTCAATTCAATGACACTACTTCAGGCTCGTCTAACTGGTTCTGGGATTTTGGCGACGGCGCCACTGCTGCCACCAAAAACCCCAGCCATACCTATGCAGCTCCCGGTAACTATACTGTAACGCTGACCCTCACCACGGCCGGTGGTTGTACCGCAACAGCTACGCGCGCCAATGCCGTAGTGGTTCGCAATACACCGCCCGTTACCATTTCAGCGCCTGCTTTCGGTGGATGCGTACCCTTCAGCTTTGCGCCCACGGCCTCCATTGCAGCCGTCGACGGGGTAGCCAGTTACCAGTGGAATTTCGGCGACGGAGGCACTGCTACCGGCGCCAATCCGACCCATATTTACAATGCAGTGGGTAATTATAATGTATCGGTAACCATCACTACCCGTCGCGGTTGCGTGGTCACCTACCAATACCCACACACCGTTAATGTAGGCACACCGCCAACCGTTGATTTTACCGTATCCGGCAATATCGTTTGCGCAAGTCAGCCCACCCAGTTCCAAAGCCTGGCTGCCCCTGCCGATGCCTGGTTATGGAACTTTGGCGACGGTGGTTCATCGACCGATGAAAATCCGCAGCACCGGTTTGAAAACATAGGCCAGATGACGGTATCGCTGACCGCTTTCAACAACGGCTGCAGTGTTACCGAAACCAAAGTCGATTTGATTACGTCGCGCGGCCCTGTTGCCCGGTTTGCCGTACACCCCAACTGCACCGACCAGCGCCAGGTGGTTTTTGAAGACCTCAGCGTGGTTGACCCCGCCGACCCCGCCACC
This sequence comes from Flavihumibacter sp., assembly GCA_039811405.1. Classification (GTDB taxonomy): domain Bacteria; phylum Bacteroidota; class Bacteroidia; order Chitinophagales; family Chitinophagaceae; genus Flavihumibacter. The sequence continues at coordinate 10,755 of JBDHYM010000085.1, forward strand.
ACTTTTACCTGGGATTTCGGCGACGGCAGCCCAACCGTTCCGGGCACCTTACATGGCAACGTAGCACATACATTCACCACACTGGGAACCAAGAATGTAACACTTACTGCCGACAATGGCGTTTGCCCCCCTTACGCATATACATTACCGGTAGAACTGCTGAACCCGCAGCCGCAGATCGCCGCCTCTCGCGCCAATCCCCTGTGCCGCAACCAGGGCATTCGTTTGGATGCCCGCAATGTTCCGCCGGAACAGATAAAATCTTATGCATGGGAGGTCAACGGCACTCCCGCCGGCATCGGCCTCGACCACCTTGATACCGTATTTGCGGTCAATGGCACCTATCATGTAAAGCTTACCATAACCGATATTTACGACTGCCCGCACGATGCATTGTATGATGTGGTGGTAGATGGCGCCACGGTCGATTTCAACGTGGTTAACAATGGCGGATGCCGCAATGCAGCCGTAAGTATTACGGTTACGGCTACTCCTGCCAACAGCATCAGTAGCTGGACATTCGATTTCGGCGACGGCCAGACCGAAACATTTACGAATAACAATGGGCCTTTCACGCACACATACACCAATGTAGGCAACTACAATATCAAGCTGACGGCAGTAGACAATATCGGCGGTTGCACCATTACTGTGAACAAACCGGCGGTTGCCCAGATCACTTATCCCGTCGCCAATTTCACGGCCGAAGACAGCCTGTACTGCCCCGGCACCACCGTGCAGTTCGTGAACAATACCAACGGCGCCAATATGACCTATGAATGGGATTTCGGCGACGGCACAGGCGGCTCTACCGACCAGGACCCCACTCATGTGTACAATGGCCCGGATGCCTATTATACCGTTCGTCTCATCGCTACAGACCCGAACGGCTGTAAAGACACCCTCGTGAAGCAGAACATGATTCGCGTGGTGGCGCCGAAATTCACCATGAGCGCCAAAGATACATCGGCAATTTGTCCGCCGCTGCTGACGCAATTCAGCGCCAGCACACAGTTTGCGGAATCAGTTCGCTGGGAGTTCGGCGACGGCGGTGTTTCTTCCCTGGCCAATACCGGTTATTTCTACGATAATTATGGCACTTATACGGCTACACTTTATGTAACCGGTTATCACGGTTGCGTGGAAACCGCACAGCAAACGGTTACATTGTATAACCCGCAAACCATCACCACCATTGATTACGGCGGGCCGC
>JBDHYM010000086.1:0-11934 GCA_039811405.1 Flavihumibacter sp.
GACGCTTTCAATAATTGCAGGCGTATGTTCAAGCGTCTGCACAGCATCAAAATGCGGCAACTTTCTGAGTTCGTCAAACACCTCGATATGTAAAGTACCGGAGAAATGTTTTGCAAGGAACTGCACCAGCTTAAGATTGGATGAATCTTGTTGTGCGCTGCCAATAATGGCAAAAACATTTTTCATTTGCTGGCTTTAAGCGGTAATATCTTTCCTGATACGGCTGAGCGAGGTATCGGTAACGCCGAGGTAAGAAGCAATCTGTTTCAACGGTGCATGCCGGATAATCTGTGGTTTCTGCTGTAATAGTTTTAAATAACGGTTGGTAGCTGTTTCTCGTATCATATCCAGTGAACGTTGCTTAACCGCGAACAACTGGGTGGTAAACCACAGTCTTCCCCATTCAATAAAACCCGGCAGACGGTGAAACAATTGCTGGAATTCATTAAATTCAACCTTCCATAAAATACAATCCGTGAGCGCCTGCAGATTTTCCTGCGAAGGCATTCGCTGAAACAATGAAGTGGGTACAATTACAAGATCATGATCTGTAAAAAAATCAGTGGTGATTTCATCAGCGTCGTAATTATGCACAAAAGCCCTGATCAACCCATTTTCAAGAATATAATATTCATCCGCCACACGCCCTTCTTTTAAAATAATATCTCCTTTACAAAAGGTTACTTTATGGTGTATCGCTGCAATGGATTGCAAATCTCCCTCAGACAGCAGCGGATGCTGATAAATGATTTTGAAAATGGTTTCCATTGTATTGCAAGATAATCAAGAAATGCCAGGATGCATTAGCGCCGTACGTCGCCCAGTTGCTTCGCCAGCGGCGCGAGCTGTACGATGTATGTATCGCCTGCCTGCAGCACCTGCGTTTTTGCACAATATCCTTTGCAGAATACTTCGGCCTTTATTTCACCGGCGAATGCGGCGGGCAAGGGAGCTTATTTCCGGTCGCGCAGGCTGTTCACCACCGCTTCGGGAATAAAGGGCGAAGCATCGCCGTGGTTGCGGATGATGTCACGCACAATGGTAGACGCCACACTGGTATATTTCGGTTCACCGGTAAGAAAGATCGTTTCGATACGGTTGTCGAGCGCACGGTTGGCGTCGGCGATGGTTTTCTCATATTCGAAATCGCTTACATACCGGATACCCCGTAAAATAAAATGCGCGCCGATCTGCTGGCAGTATGTAACGGTCAGTCCTTCATATACCACCCCTTCCACACGGGGCTCGTCTTTGAATATTTCGGCTATCCACAGCAGGCGCTGTTCGGCGGAGAACATAGGTGCTTTCGCCGCATTCAGGCCAATACCGATTACGATCTTGTCGAACAGCGGCAGGGCCCGCTTAACAATGTCCACATGCCCCAGGGTAATGGGATCAAATGTACCGGGGAACAGACAAATTCTGCGCATAACGATGATGGTTAGGATTGTGCGGTCATTTCGCGGCCGGCCAGCAGGTATAATACCGCCATCCGCACGGCCACGCCATTTTCCACCTGTTGAAGAATAATACTTTGCCCGCTGTCGGCCACGTCGCTGTCGAGCTCCACGCCACGATTGATCGGGCCCGGGTGCATCACGTATATTTCCTTGTCCAGCTTCGCGAGCATGTCTTTTTTCAATCCATAGGCCAGGTTGTACTCGCGCAGGCTGGAGAACAATACCTGGTTCTGCCTTTCGAGCTGGATGCGCAACACGTTGGCTACATCGCACCAGGCAAGCGCCTTTTCCACGTTGTATTCGACCTGCACATCGAACGCTTCTTTCATATAAGTAGGGATCAGGGTCGGCGGCCCGGCCACCATCACTTCGGCGCCCATTTTTTTCAGCAGGTACAGGTTGCTGAGCGCCACCCGTGAATGCATGATATCGCCGATGATGGCAACCTTTTTGCCTTCGAGCGAACCGAGCTTTTCGCGGATGGAAAAGGCGTCGAGCAAGGCCTGCGTGGGATGTTCGTTGATGCCGTCGCCCGCATTGACGATGGCGGCGGGAATATGTTTCGCCAGGAAATGCGGCGCACCGCTGGCGCTGTGACGCATTACCACCATATCCACCTTCATGCTGAGAATGTTGTTCACCGTGTCGAGCAGGGTCTCTCCCTTCGATACCGATGATCCGCTGGCGGTAAAATTGATGGTGTCGGCGCTCAGCCTTTTTTCAGCCAGCTCAAACGATATCCGGGTGCGGGTGGAGTTTTCGTAAAAAAGATTGACAATGGTAATATCGCGCAGCGAAGGCACTTTTTTAACGGGCCTTTGCAGCACCTCCTTGAACTGGGTGGCGGTATCTAAAATGAGCTGTATGTCTGAGGAAGCAAGGTCTCTAATGCCGAGAAGATGTTTGGTACTTAGTCGCATTAAAGAGCAAATTTAGCTTTTAGAACAATATCACTTCATCCTTTTCACTATTTTCCGTCCACGATACCTGTACTTTCTGGGTTACAATGGAATCGATCGACTTCCCGGTATAATCGGGCTGGATGGGCAGTTCCCGGCTGAACCGCCGATCGATCAGCACACAGAGTTCCACCTGTGCCGGACGGCCGAAATCCATCAAGGCGTCGAGCGCCGCGCGGATGGTTCGCCCGGTATAGAGCACATCATCCACCAGAATCACCTTCCTGTTCTCGATAGAGAAAGGGATATCGGTCTGGTTGGCCACTTTCAGCTCCGACCGCACGTCGTCGCGGTAAAAAGTAATATCGAGAACGCCGTATTTCATGGCCGTACGCGGCTGAATGGCCCGGATCTCCTGTATAAGGCGGTTGCTAAGCCTGATTCCCCGCGGCTGGATGCCGATCAGGCAGGTATTGGCCGGATCGGGGCAATTCTCCAGTATCTGGTGCGCCAGTCGTTTTATGGTAATGGCCAGTTGGGTGCTGGTCAGTATGGTCTTCAATGCGGTGATAGTTTGCGCTAATGTACAAACTTATGTGTTCCGGTGCGGGCTCCCTGCGTATCGGCGGCATTTCTCCCGGGGCTGTTTTTCGCAGAAGAACAGCATTTGGTTCACGCTAGGCGCGCAAAGGCGCCAAGGAGGTTCTTTACCCGTCAGGTGGCACCCGTCGGGTGCCACCTGACGGGTGCTACTTTTTATCCATCAAATCAATTGCTGCAATGCCGACGGGATGGGAAATGATGGCCAAATTTAATCATTTGTTTAAATCAGATGATTATCATAGCTTTGTCACTGAACACCTGCCGTCATGCAGAAAAAGAACATCGACACATCCACAGAAGAAAAGATCAAGGCAGCAGCCCGCACCGTTTTCTACAAAAAGGGGTTTGCGGCCACCCGCACACGCGACATTGCCGAAGAAGCCGGTATGAACCTCGCCCTGCTCAACTATTATTTTCGCAGCAAGGCCCGGCTCTTTGAGCTGATCATGACCGAAACCCTGTCGGGCTTTGTGCAAAAGATAATATCGGTGCTCAACAACGAAAAAACAAGCCTCGAAAAAAAGATCGAACAGATCGCTTCCGAATACATTGACCTTATTATAGAAGAGCCTGAAATACCCACTTTTATCGTCAGCGAGATCCGTAATCACCCGGAGGCTATGCTGAAACGAATTCCGGTTAAACAGGCCTTCCTGCATTCCTTTTTCATACAGCAATACCAGAAAGCGGTTAGTGAAGGGAAGATCACCGAACCCAACCCGGTTCATTTTATCCTCAACCTGCTGGGACTGGTCGTTTTTCCCTTTATCGCCAAACCCATGGTCATGGCCGGCATGGGTTTAACCAAAAGCCAGTTTACCCAGTTGATGCAGGAGCGGAAAAAAAGCATTCCGCTGTGGACAAAAGCGATGCTGAAAGCAAAATAATTTTTTTTGACATATTATTAATCAGATGATTAAATCAGGCAATCAAACAGGCAGGTTTCACCCGGGGGCAAAAGGTCCGGGCGGCAGGCGGCGGTGGTTCCTGCTCCCGGTTATGGTCTTCTTCTTCGGTCCCGTCGCGGCGCAGCAGCCTCTCCGGCTCGCGGACTGCTACGATTGGGCGAAAGCGAATTACCCGCTTATCAAAAAACTCGACCTGGTGGCAAAAACCGGCGGCTACGACCTGGAGAACGCCGCCAAAAAATTCCTGCCCCAGGTCTCTTTCAGCGGCCAGGCGACCTACCAGTCGCAGACCATCAGCTTTTCCGACGTACTGGGTTCATTGCCCATTACGGGTTCCCTTCCGTCGATCAGTAAAGACCAATACAAGATCCAGGGCGAGCTGAGCCAGTTGCTGTACGACGGCGGCGCCACCCGCTACCAGAAAGACCTGGTCAAAGCCAATACCGAGCTGCAGCAGCAAAACCTTGAAGCCGGCCTTTACGCTATAAAGAACCGGATCAACAACCTGTTTTTCTCCATACTGCTTGTCGACGCCCAACTGAAGCAGAACGAAATCAATAAAGACAATCTCCTCACCCAGGTTCGCAAAACCGAAGCGGCGCTGGCCAATGGCGTCGCCTTCCGGAGCAACCTCGATGAGTTGAAAGCAGCGCTGGTCAATATAGAAAGAGCCGACGCCGAATATGCCGCCAACCGGGTCGCTTACCTGAAAATGTTATCGGTTTTTATCGGTAAAGAACTAGCGGAAAATGTTTCGCTGGAACAACCGGTTTCCGAAGCATCCGTTGCCGCCATCAACCGGCCCGAACTGAAAGCCTATGATTTGCAGAAGAATATCTACGCAGCCCAGGAAAAACAGTTACGCGCCGATTACCTGCCGCAGGCCAGCATTTTCTTACAGGGAGCCTATGGCCGCCCCACGCTCAATATCATCGAAAACAAATTCGGCGCCTGGTACATCGGCGGGCTCCGCTTCAACTGGTCGTTGAATGCGTTGTACACGATGCCGAACCGGAAAAAAATACTTGCGCTCAGCAGGAAATCCGTCGATGCCGACAGGGAAGCTTTTCTGCTGAACACACGCCTTGATTCAACCCAGCAGAACGAGCAGGTCAAAAAATACAACAGCCTCCTGCAAATAGACGAAAAGGAGATCAGTCTGCGCGAAGCGGTAAAAAAAGCCGCCGAGGCACAGCTCGCCAACGGCGTGATCACCACCCATGAATATATCCAGCAACTCAATGCCGAACACCTGGCCCGGCAAACAAAGGTCTTGCACGAGATACAGTTGCTACAGGCGATCTATAACCAGCAATTCATAACCGGCAACCAATAGATGACCATGAAACGAATATTGTTTTTCATCAGTGCAACCGTTTCTCTTTACGCCTGCACATCAAAAAACAACTTTGACGCCTCCGGCAATTTTGAAGCCGATGAAGTCATCGTATCTGCCCGGCAAAGCGGCGAGCTGATCAGCTATACAGTGCAGGAAGGCGCTGTATTGCAGAAAGGCGAAAAGGTGGGGCAAATCGACGCACGCGGCACCGAACTGCAAAAAGAACAGGCCGAAGCCAGTATCGCCGCCCTGCAGCAAAAAACAGTTAGCGCCGGCGACCAGTTAGAACTCCTGAACCGGCAACTGGCGGTGCAGGAAGCCCAACTGGCCCAGCAACAACGCGAACGCATCCGCACCGAAAACCTGGTCAAAGCCGATGCCGCCACGCAAAAGCAGCTCGACGATATCAACGCAGCCATCGACCAGTTGCAAAAACAACTAGCCGTTACCCGGCAACAACGCACCCTGAACAACTACAATACCGGCACGCAGAACCGCAGCATACTAAGCGAACGCGCGCCGCTCGAAAAAACGGTAGCCCGGTACCAGGAACTGCTAGACCAGGCGCAGGTCATCAATCCCGTTACCGGCACGGTACTCACCAACTATGCCTTACAAGGGGAAATGCAGTCCGTAGGCAAGCCTTTGTACAAAATCGCCAATACCGATACGCTCACCCTGAAAGCCTATATCACCGGCGAGCAATTGCCGCAGGTAAAGCTGGGTCAGTCTGTAATCACCCGGATCGACCAGGGAAAGAACAGCTATAAAGAATATCCCGGTACCATTACCTGGATCGCCGCGAAATCGGAATTCTCGCCCAAAACCATCCAGACGAAAAACGAAAGGGCTAACCTGGTGTACGCCATCAAAGTGCGCGTGAAGAACGACGGCTATCTCAAGATCGGCATGTATGGTGAAGTCATCTGGCCAAAATAAACAAGCATGGTTTCTGTTCAGATAAAAAATATCAGCAAAACCTATGGCGGCCTGAAAGCGGTCGACCAGGTTTCTTTCGAGGTACAGAAAGGTGAATTGTTTGGTCTTATCGGGCCTGACGGCGCCGGCAAAACCTCGTTGTTTCGCATACTCACGACCCTGCTGCTGGCTGATAGCGGCGAGGCTTCGGTCGACGGTCTCGACGTGGTAAAAAACTACCGGGAAATCCGGAACCGGGTGGGTTATATGCCCGGCCGTTTTTCGCTCTACCAGGATTTGACCGTAAACGAGAACCTTGATTTTTTTGCCGCCATCTTCGGTACCAGCATACAGGAGAACTATGCGCTGATCAGCGATATCTACGAGCAGATAAAGCCTTTCGGCAACCGGCGTGCCGGCAAGCTCTCGGGCGGCATGAAGCAAAAGCTGGCGCTCTGCTGTGCCCTGATCCATAAGCCGGCGGTATTGTTCCTCGACGAGCCCACCACCGGTGTCGACGTGGTGTCCCGAAAAGAGTTCTGGGAAATGCTGGCGCGGCTCAAGGAACAGCAGATCACCATTGTGGTGTCAACGCCCTATATGGACGAAGCACGCCGCTGCGATCGCATTGCCCTGATGCAAAACGGAAAGATCATGTCGGTCGAAAAGCCGGATCATATCATCGGCGATTTCCCCAAACCGCTGTTTGCCATCAGGGCCGATCCACTGTATGAACTGCTGAAGGAACTGCGCATCGATCCTGCCGTGGAAAGCTGTTATGCTTTCGGCGAAGCGTTGCACCTTACCGCCTTCGACGAACACAGCGATGAACCCGGCATCCGGGCGCTTGCTGAAAAATACCATCCCAAAAACCTGATCGTGACCCGCATAACCCCCTCCATTGAAGACAGTTTCATCCGCCTGATGAACGAACAAAACACCCACCTCCATGAACAGTAAAGCCATTGCCTGCAAGGAGCTGACCAAACAGTTCGGCAATTTCAAAGCGGTTGACCGCATCAGCTTTGACGTGGAACAGGGTGAAATATTCGGTTTCCTGGGGGCCAACGGCGCCGGGAAAACCACCGCCATGCGCATTTTATGCGGACTCTCCTACCCTACCTCGGGCGAAGCCCGGGTAGCCGGCTTCGACGTGTACCGGCAACAGGAGCAGATCAAAAAACACATCGGTTATATGAGCCAGAAATTCTCGCTCTACGACAACCTCAGCATATTGGAGAACATAGAATTCTACGGCGGCGTGTACGGTGTTTCGCGAAGGGAGATCAAAGAAAGAAGCAACGACCTGGTTGATACCCTGGGACTGGCAAGAGAGGCGAAAAAAATGGTCGGCTCGTTGCCCCTTGGCTGGAAACAGAAGCTGGCTTTCTCGGTAGCGATTTTTCACCGGCCTTCTATTGTTTTCCTCGACGAACCCACCGGCGGTGTGGACCCCATCACACGGCGGCAGTTCTGGGATATGATCTATGAAGCGGCGGCAGAAGGCATCACCGTATTCGTGACCACGCATTATATGGACGAAGCGGAGTACTGTAACCGCATCAGTGTAATGGTCGACGGCCGCGTCGAAGCGATGGATAGCCCGGCGCAACTGAAAGCCAGGTTCCACACCGATTCGATGGACGAAGTTTTTTACCAACTGGCGCGCGGCGCCAAAAGAACGGCGGACTGACATGAAACAATTATTCGTATTTATCAGAAAAGAGTTTTTCCATGTATTCAGGGATCGCAGAACCCTGCTGATACTTTTCGGGTTGCCCATTGTGCAGATCATCCTTTTCGGTTTTGCATTAAGCAGCGAAGTAAAAAATATCGGTATCGCCATTCAAGACAACGCACATGACGTGCATTCCATCCAGCTTGCCAACAAGATAGCGTCGAGCGACTATTTCAACATGCAGCCGCCGGTCGGCAGCTATGCCGATATAGAACAGCGGTTCAGGGCCGGAAGCATAAAATGCGCCCTGGTATTTCCCGCCCGTTTCGGCGACGACCTGTACCGCCCCGGCGGCGCCCATATCCAGCTCATTGCCGATGCATCCGATCCCAATACAGCTACCACGCTCACCAATTACCTGCAATCGATCATCGGCAATTACCAGCAGCAGCTCAATCCTGCTGCCCGGCTCAACTACCAGATCATTCCCGAGATCAGGCAATTGTACAATGAAGAGCAAAACGGTTCGCTCAATTTCATACCCGGCGTTATCGCGCTGATCTTTATGATCGTGAGCACCGCGCTGACCTCGGTGGCCGTAGTGCGCGAAAAAGAGCTGGGCACCATGGAGATCCTGCTTGTTTCGCCCTTCAAACCCGTGATGGTGCTGGTCGCCAAAGCCATCCCCTATCTCGTGCTCTCGCTGATCAATTTTATCATCATCCTGCTGCTATCTGTTTTTTTGCTGCACGTGGAGATCAGGGGTAACCTGTTGCTGCTTTTCGGGGAAAGTATCCTGTTTATCGTAACCTGCCTCTCATTGGGGCTGCTCATTTCCAACGTAACGGATTCACAGCAAACCGCGATGCTGATATCGATGATGGCAATGATGCTGCCCACCATACTGCTGACGGGATTTATGTTCCCGCTGGAAAACATGCCCTGGATATTCCGCGTCCTTTCGCACCTGGTTCCGTCGAGGTATTATTATATCATCATCAAGGAGGTGATGCTGAAAGGCCTTGGCTTCAGCTATATATGGAAGGAAACGCTGGTATTGCTGTTCATGTCGTTGTCGCTGCTCGGAATCGCATTGAGTAAATTCAAAACCAGGCTGGCATGAAAGTGTTGGGATTTCTACTGCAAAAAGAGTTTCGCCAGATATTCCGCGATAAAACCATCCTCGCGATGATGTTCTTCATGCCCGTCATTCAACTGATCATTTTACCACTGGCCGCCAATTTTGAAGTGAAGAACATCAATATGGTGTATATAGACCACGACCACAGCAGCTATTCCCAAAAGCTGGTCCATAAAATCGGCGCGTCAGGGTATTTCCGGCTGGTCGCCGCGCCGGCCTCTTTCAGGGAAGGATTGAAGTTTATCGAGAACGGCGATGCCGACCTCATCCTGGAAATCCCCGCGGGTTTTGAAAAGAACCTGGTTCGTGAAGGCAGCCAGCAGGTCAATCTTTCGGTAGACGCGATCAACGGCACCAAGTCGTCGATCGGCGGCGGTTACCTGATGACCGTCATTAAAGACTTCAACCAGGAACTGAATCTGAACATACAACTCGCGGGCACTCCCATAACCACTGCCGAAGCCGGCATTACGGTCGACAATGTCAACTGGTACAATCCCCGCGCCGAATACAAATACTATATGGTGCCGGGTATCCTGGTATTGCTGCTCACCCTCATCGGCGGGTTTATCACCGCGCTCAACATTGTGCGTGAAAAAGAGATCGGCACCATAGAACAGATCAATGTGACACCTATTCAGAAATGGCAATTCATTCTCGGTAAGCTGATCCCCTTCTGGATCGTAGGCATAATCGTATTTACGCTGGGGCTGGCAGTGATGTACCTCGTTTACGGCATTTTTCCCAACGGCAGCTTGCTGGTATTGTACCTGTTTGCAGCCGTTTACCTGGTCGCCCTGCTGGGCCTGGGCCTGCTCATCTCCACCTTTGCCGACACCCAGTTGCAGGCCATGTTCGTCGCCTTCTTTTTCATGATGATCTTCATGCTGATGAGCGGCTTTTTCACCAGCATCGACAGCATGCCCCATTGGGCAAAGCTGTTGTCCGATTTCACGCCCGTTACCCATTTCATCAAGGTGGTTCGGCTGATCGTGCTGAAAGGGAGCGGTTTCCCTGAAGTGAAAACGGAGTTCTGGTACCTGGTCTGCTTCGCGCTGGGGTTGAACGGGCTGGCGATCTTCAATTACCGTAAGACAAGCTGAGCGGGAAAGCTCGCGGTATTTTGTTCAAGCAGAGGGGAGTTTTTGTTCACGCGAAACACGGTTTTGGTTCACGCAAAGACCGCTAAGGAGCCAAGACGCAAAGTTTTATGAAATCAAAGACCAAAACAGGCAACTGCAAGCTGTTAGCAGGCTCTACCTGACGGGTAGAGAACCTCCTTTGCGTCTTGGCTCCTTAGCGGTCTTTGCGTGAACCGTCTCACACAGATAAGCTGCATGTACGCGCCCAGTAACCCTCCGTTCCTCTGTGAGAAACAAAAATCCCTGCGAGAAACAACGTAGCCGTTATTTCCCACAGGGATCAATAAAAACTCCGCGGGCTATCTTATTCCTCCGCGAGGAAGGGATATTTGAAGTTGGTCGGCGGGTTATACGTTTCTTTGATCGTACGTGCACTCAGCCAACGATATAGGTTCAGCATAGAGCCTGCCTTGTCGTTGGTGCCGCTGGAGCGGGCGCCACCGAAAGGCTGTTGTCCCACTACGGCGCCGGTCGGTTTGTCGTTGATATAAAAGTTACCCGCTGCATTTCGCAGGCGGTTGGTAGCCAATTCTACTGCTTCACGATCCTGCGCCAGGATAGAGCCGGTAAGTGCGTAGGGCGATGTCGTATCCACCAGCGTCAATGCCTTATCGAAATTGTTAGCGTCGTACACGTAAATGGTCAGCACCGGCCCGAACAACTCCTCGCACATGGTTACGTATTTCGGGTCGCGCACTTCGATAACGGTCGGCTCGATGAAGTAGCCTTTGCGCTTGTCGCAGTTACCACCCACCAGGATCTTCGCACCGCGGTCTTTCTTCGCGCGGTCGATATAACGCTTCAGCTTGTCATAGCTGCGTTCGTCGATCACCGCGTTGATGAAATTGGAAAAGTCTTCCACCGAGCCCATCTTCATCTGCGATACCTGGTCAACCAGCTTGCGTTTTACCGATTCTGCGATATTGGAAGGAAGGTAAGCGCGCGAAGCGGCAGAGCATTTTTGTCCCTGGTATTCGAAAGCGCCGCGGGCCAGCGCCGTTGCCACCACATCGGGATCGGCGCTTTTATGGGCCAGCACGAAATCCTTACCACCCGTTTCTCCCACGATGCGCGGATAGGTTTTGAACTTGCTGATATTCGCACCGATCGTTCCCCACATGGTGTTGAACACACCGGTGGAGCCGGTAAAGTGTACACCGGCAAAATCGGGATGATTGAAACAAACATCCCCCAGGGTGGGACCATCCACATAAATCAGGTTGATAACGCCGTCGGGAAGCCCGGCTTCCTGCAATACCCTCATGAACATCTGTGCGGAATAGACCTGGGTATGCGCTGTTTTCCACACCACGGTATTACCGCACATGGCGGCCGAGGTGGGCAGGTTACCGCCGATGGCGGTGAAATTGAAAGGGGTGATGGCCAGCACAAAACCTTCGAGCGGGCGCCATTCCAGGCGGTTGTGCACCCCGGGACTGCTGATCGGCTGCTGCTTGTATATTTCGCTCAGGTAATGCACGTTGAAGCGCAGAAAATCAACGATCTCGCAGGCAGCATCGATCTCGGCCTGGTACACGTTCTTGCTTTGTCCCAGCATGGTGGTGCCGTTCATATAAGGGCGGTACTTCGTCGCTATCAGGTCGGCGGCTTTCAGGAAAATAGCGGCGCGGTTTTCCCAGCTCATGGCGCCCCATGATGCCTTTGCTTTCAGCGCCGCATCAATGGCCTGGTGAACATGGTTCTTATTGCCTTCGTGGAAATAGCCGAGCACATGCTCTCTTTCATGCGGCGGATGAATCGATATTTTTTTCCCCGTACGCACGGCGCGGCCACCGATATACATGGGAATATCCGCTTCTTTTCTCTTTAATTCGGCCAGCACTTT
>JBDHYM010000087.1:0-11932 GCA_039811405.1 Flavihumibacter sp.
GCCGCCGAACCCAAACTGACCTATATTTTCAAAGAACTGATAGCGTCGCTTTGATTTGACTAAGACCGGTTATATATATACGCTCGTACTGCTGCTGCTGGTGAACGGCATCGCAGCGCAGAACCCGCTGCGCAGGTTGCCGGGTATGAGCGGCATGGGTGGTGGCGGGGGCAAAGGACAGGACAGCCTCAAGCACCGCGATAACCTGGAAGACAGCATCACCATCCGCTACCGGCTGCTCGATTCAGCCGCCATGCAGAAGCTGGATTCATCGATCAACGACATTCGTTTGCGCATACCCCTGCCCGTTGATTATACCAACCTCGGTAATATGGGATCGGCTGCCCGGCCATTGTACTTTCAACCCATCATGCAAGCGGGCTGGGACCCGGGTTTTCACGCGTTCGATGTGTACAAATACAAGTTCGACGACGTACGTTATTACCAGACCACCCGGCCATATTCAGAACTGGGTTACCTGATCGGAAGCCGCTCCGAGCAGATGATCCACCTGCTGCACACCCAGAACATCAATCCCAACTGGAATGCGGCTTTCCAATACAGCCTGATCAATTCGCCGGGATTTTTCAAAAACCAGAATGTGGCGCACAACCGCTACCAGTTCAACTCTCATTATCATTCACCCAACAAACGGTATTCGCTGTACTTCCTGGTGTTGTCCAATACCATGCAGGCCAACGAGAACGGCGGCATACTGACCGACCAGGATTATCTCTCGAACGTAACCACCTACAAGGAACGCAGCGCCATTCCGGTGAACCTCGGAAACTACGTGCGGCCCGAAACCAGCTTTCTCAACAGCAAGCTCAATACCGGCAACCGGCAGGGCAGCACCACGCTGTTCCTGCGACAGCAATATGATCTTGGCCAGAAAGATTCGGTGGTGACAGACAGCACGGTGCAACGGCTGTTCTATCCCCGGTTGCGGCTGGAATACAACCTGAAATACACCACGCACAACTTCCGGTATTACGACCTGGACCCGTCCGACAGCTTTTACATACAGCACTATCATTTCCTGGCGCGGCCGACCAACGGGTTTACCCTCGAAGAAAAATGGCAGGACCTGGTCAACGATTTCAATGTCTACAGCTTTCCCGATGCCAAAAACCCGCAGCAATACCTGAAGGCGGGTATTGCCTTCGAGAACATAAAAGGCTCGTTCATCGACAGCAACCGTGTTTTCTATAACATGTTTATTCACGGCGAATACCGGAATAAAACAAGGAACAAGAAATGGGACCTTGAAGCGGCGGGCAGGATGTACCTGGCAGGCTTCAACAAAGCCGACTATGACGTACAGGCCAGCTTGCGGCGTTTTCTTGGCCGCCGTTTCGGGTATGCGCAGATCGGGCTGCAAAATGTAAGCAGAACGCCTTCGTATATCTATCAAACGGCATCGAGCTTCAGCCTCGGTGCGCAGCCGGATTTTAAGAAAGAGAACATCATCCGCATCTACGGGCAGATCGACAATGCCCGGAACAAATGGCAGTTGTCGGCCAGTTATTACCTGGTCAGCAACCTGGCCTATTTTACCGACTACTACAAGACCGACCAGGCCGGCTCGCTTTTTACCGTGTTTTCCGTAAAAGGAGAGAAGACCTTCCGCGTAAGCAGACACTGGAACTGGCTGGCATCGGTGCAACTGAACCAGCGCCTGGGCGACGGGCCGGTGAATATGCCCCTGTTCTTTACCTTCCACCGGTTCGGGTACGAAGGCAATCTCGGTTTCAAAAACCTCAATTTTACCACCGGCCTCGAAGCCCGCTACTTCACTTCGTATAAGCCCGACGGTTACTCGCCTTTGCAGAGCCAGTTCTTTTACCAGGACCAGCAGCAGATCCGGATGAAGCTTCCTGATATCACTGCCTACCTGCATTTCCGCATCCGGTCTTTCGTGCTTTACCTGCGGGCAGAAAACCTTAATACGGCCCAGATCGCCGGCGGTGATTTCGGGTGGACCAACAACAACCTGGCCGCGCCCGCTTATCCCACCCCCGGCTTCCAGTTAAGGGTGGGCATATTCTGGAGTTTTGTGAATTAGTGTATCTTTGCACGGTTGAAAAAGATACTGGCCA
This sequence comes from Flavihumibacter sp., assembly GCA_039811405.1. Classification (GTDB taxonomy): domain Bacteria; phylum Bacteroidota; class Bacteroidia; order Chitinophagales; family Chitinophagaceae; genus Flavihumibacter. Next base: position 2,100 of record JBDHYM010000087.1, read on the forward strand.
TATCGCTCGGCTTCATGTACCTGCTGGTATCGACGGGCCTGCTCGTTGAGATCCATCATTGCATGGGGCGTGTTGCCGGCGCCGAGCTTCACCTTTTCGCCACGGCTTCAACCACTGCCTGCGGTAAGTGTGGTATGGAGAAAGGCCTGGAAAGCAGGCACTGCTGTAAAGACGAGGTCAAACAGGTAAAGATCAGCGACGATCACCAGGTGTCGGTGTGGAATCACCCGCTGACGGCTGATTGGGTAGCTTTGCCCCAGCCCGTTTTCGCCTGGCAGCCTGAATACATGGACATGCCGGTGCAGCAGGCTGCCTGGCTGGCCAAGCCGCCACCGGACTTATCCCTGCACGAAACTTTCTTTTTAAGCGTTTTCAAAATATGATACCAGGCGGTTCAATACTGTCTTCGGTCTTTTATTGTATCATATCAAACTCATTCACATGAAAACGTTTTTTGTTGCTATATGCTTTGCTGCCCTTTTGTTCGCCGCGCCTGCACAGGCACAATTCAGTTCGGCCAACCTGCAGGCCAGCGGGCTTACCTGCGCGCTTTGCACCCGTGCTATTAACAAGTCGCTCGAGCAATTACCGTTTATCGCATCGGTAACACCTGATATCAAAACTTCCAGTTTCCAGATCGTATTCAAAAACAACAGCATGGTAGATATAGACGCCATCCGGAAAGGCGTGGAAGATGCCGGCTTCTCGGTAGCCAGGCTGCAACTGACCGGTCAGTTCTCGCAGCTCCCCATCCGAAATGATGAGCATGTAATGCTGGGCGGACGGCAATTCCATTTCCTGAAGGTGGCCGATAAGCAGCTCGATGGTGTGCAAACCGTCACCATTGTCGACAAGAACTTCCTGCTGCCGAAAGAGTTCAAGAAATACAGTGCGGCCACCCGCATGCAATGCATACAAACCGGTTACGCGGGCGACTGCTGCCAGAAAACCGGTATCAAGGCAAATACCCGCATCTACCACGTAACCATATGAGATTAAAACTGGTTCCATTGATGCTGCTGTTTGCGCCCGTGCTGTTGCATGCGCAGGCCAGGATCGGCAAGCCCGCACCCGCCCTGCAATTTGCAAAGCAGGATGTATCGCTGGCGGCGCTCCGGGGAAAAGTGGTGCTGGTCGATTTCTGGGCAAGCTGGTGCAAGCCCTGCCGGTACAGCAACCATTCGCTCGTACCGGTCTATGACCGGTTTCATGAGAAAGGATTTGAGATCGTCGGCATAAGCCTCGACCACGACAGCATCTCCTGGCGCAATGCCATCCGCACCGACAGGATCAAATGGCTCCAGTTCAACGAAAACGGAAAATGGAATACGGCAACAGCCGGCGCCTGGGGCGTGACGCTGTTGCCCACTTCCTTTCTGATCGACAAACAGGGACTGGTCATTTCCATTGATCCGTCTTCGGCTGAGCTGCAACGTTATTTGCAGGCCGCCTTAAAATGATTTCCTATGCGATTTTTATTCTTCCTGCTGCTGGTTGCCGGCGGCTTTTCCCTGCATGCGCAGGAACTATATGTTTTTTCCGAACCCGCCTCCAATATTCCCGCTTATTCGGCCACGGCCAAGCTAACGGCCAGGTACACACGTAGTTCCCGTAGCGGAAAGCTGGTGCAGCGGTATAATCCCGAATGGATGATGGGACTCAGCAAAACCGTTATGCTGAAAACAAGCCTGTCTTTTTCAGATATGTACGCCGACCGGTTCCGTTGGGAATCGGCCAAAGCCTATGTTAAATGGCGCTTTTTATCGAACGACGGCATACACCGGCATTTTCGCATGGCTGCCTTTGCCGACCTGGCCTATAGCCGGAATGAAATGGTGTATGAAGAGATGAACCTCGACGGTGATAACAGCGGTGTACAGGCAGGGGTAATCGGCACCCAGTTGCTGGGCAAGCTGGCGCTGTCGGGCAGTGCGAGCTGGATGCAGGTGGTCAACCGGATCACCCATATCGGCGGGCCGGGTAAGCCGCAAGACCGCAACAGCATCGGTTATTCGGCGTCGGCAGGGTACCTGCTCTTTCCGCGCAGCTATGCCAGTTATGACCAAACCAACCTTAACCTGTACGTGGAAGCCCTGGGCGCCAAAGGGCTGGAAGCGGGGGGATACTACCTCGACGTGGCGCCGGCCGTTCAACTGATCTTCGCCAGTAAAACCAAGCTGAACCTGGGTGCACGGTACCAGGTGCTTGGCAATATGACCCGCATAGCCCCGAACAATTATTTTGTCAGCGTGGAAACCAGTTTTTTAAACATCCTGAAAGCCGGTCGTATGCGCGCGAAAAATGACTAATTTGTTGGTTTACCGACAGCATGAACTATTTCGCGGGCATCGATATCGGCACCACCCATACCAAACTGGTGGTGGTTGACGCGCAGCTTCGGCTGCTGGGGCAATGGAAGCGTGGCTACCGGCAAGGCTTCGGCGACCGCCTTAATGCCACGGAGATACGTACGCATTGTATTGATCTCCTGGAAGAGGCGGCGGCTATACTACCTCCGGCCGGTGCGCTCTTTGTCGGTTTCAGCGCCGCCATGCACAGCCTGGTGCCTGTTGACGGGAACGGGGAAGCCCTGAGCGACCTCGTGACCTGGGCCGATAACAGCAGTCAGCCCTGGGTGGAGGCGCACCGCGATGCCGCGCACACGCTCTTTATGGCCACCGGCACGCCCTTTCATTCCATGGCGCCGCTGGCAAAACTCGGTTACTGGCGGCAGGCGAACGCCGAAGTATGGCAGCGCATGCACATGGCCGTTGGCATCAAGGAGTTCGTCTGGTTTCACCTGGCAAACGAGTGGGTGGTTGACCATAGCATTGCATCGGCCACGGGGCTTTTCGACATCGACGCACGCACCTGGTTCCCGTCGGCGCTGGCGCTGGCCGGCATCGGTGAAGAGCGGTTGCCCATGCCCGTTAGCGTGCTGCATACCCGGCCGTTGCGCAGCGCCATACCCGGTCTCACCTGTCCCGTGTACCTCGTGATCGGTGGCAGCGACGGCTGCCTGGCGCAACTGGGCTCCAACCTGCTGCAGCCCGGCGCAGCGGCCCTTACCATTGGCACCAGCGGCGCCATCAGGGTTACTCGGCCTTCGGCTGAAAGAGATCCCTCGGGGCAGTTGTTTACGTACATACTCGACGATGAGCTGTATGTGCAGGGAGCGCCTATGAACAACGGCGGACTGGCCCTGCAATGGTGGAACCACGATGTTATGCAGGGCGGGCTCGATCCCGCCGCTACCATGCAGGCGTTTGAGAAAGGCCTTTCAGATACACCGTCCGGCGCCGAAGGACTGCTTTGCATTCCCTGGTTTGCCGGTGAAAGAGCGCCGGTATGGAATGCGTCGGCCCGCGGCAGCTTTCATTTTGTAAGCACCCGGCACCGGCATGCCCATTTCGGGCGTGCAGTGCTTGAAGGCATCTGCCTCCAGTTCCGCCTGCTGGCCGAACTGCTGGAACAGCAGGCCGGGCCCATCAGCGGCGTATATGCCAGCGGCGGCTTCACTGCCAGCAAAGCCTGGTTGCAACTGATGGCCGACGTAATGCAGCGCCCGCTGTACGTGCCTGCCTCGCCGGTCGATGCTTCGGCCCTCGGCGCCATCGCGATGGCCATGCGGGTGGCCGGCCAATGCGCCGACTGGCCCGCTTTTGCGGCGATCAACCGGCAACCCGAGGACCGGTACCACGGGCAGGAACAAACGAAACCAGTTTACGACGCACAATTTGATATATTTAAAGCACTATGTCGTTCCTGATCATCCTCGCGGCTCTCGGACTGCTGTTGCTCCTGACCCTCAAAAAGGTCATTCCCTTCATCGCGCTTATTATAGTGACAATCGGGCTGGCCCTTGCCCTGGGCATGCCCATATCTACTATGCTGAAGGCCCTGAATGATGGCATTGGCAGCATGCTCGGCAGCATGGCCCTGATCCTCTGCTTCGGTGCCATCCAGGGGAGGCTGCTGGAGCAGAGCGGCGCTGCCACGGTGATCAGCGAGTGGCTGCTGAGGCGACTCGGCAAAAAGCAATTGCCCTGGGCCGTATGCCTGATGGGTTTTTTGGTGGGCATCCCGCTGTTTTACAATGCAGGCTTTGTGATCCTGGTGCCTTTTGCCTTCACCATCGCCGCCAGTGCGGGCGTGCCGCTGCTGTATGTGGCGATCCCCATGTGCTCGGCCTTATCGGTAACGCATGGTTTCCTGCCCCCGCACCCGGGGCCCGTGGGACTCGCCGCCATCTTCAAGGCGTCGATCGGCAAAATTATTCTCTACGGAATGGCCGCTGCAGTGCCAACGGTATTCATAGCGGGTATATGGTTCGGGCGCAGCTTTCGCAACCGCGGACCGATGGCCCCGGCAACTGTGTCGGCCATGGCTATAAGCGGCGACCTGCCCCCGGTATCAACCTGTGTATTGATCGCGTTGCTGCCGGTAGCGCTGATCGCCGTACCGGCGGCATTCCTCAGCTTCCTGCCTGCAGAAAGCGGATGGTCTGTGGTTATGCGAAGTCTTGGCGACCCTGTTGTAGCGCTGCTGCTTACTGTAACCGCTTCTTCTTATTTTTTGTATTGGCGACGAGGCAAAGGAACGACGGAGGTAATGACGCATTATACCAAAGCGGTGGAGAGCATAGCGATGATCATGATGGTCATCGGCGCGGGTGGCGCCCTCAAGGAAGTGCTCACTCAAACCGGCATCGCCGACGAGATAGCCGGCTTTGTTACCCGTAATTCTTTTCCACCGCTGGTGGCTGGCTGGCTGGTGGCGGCGGGTATCCGGGTGATGCTGGGCTCGGCCACCGTGGCTGGTCTGACAGCCGCCGGCATTCTCGCGCCCCTCGCCGCGAGCGGAACGGTATCACCCGAATGGCTGGTATTGTCGATCGGCGCAGGCAGCCTCTTTCTTTCACATGTAAATGATGTCGGCTTCTGGATGTTCAAGGAATATTTTGGCATTACCGTGAAAGAAACACTGTTGTCGTGGACGATCATGGAATCGATTATTTCGGTCGGTGGGCTGCTGATCATTCTGCTGTTGTCGCGGGTGATGTGAGAGGGTGAAAACTGGTTCACGCAAAGACCGCAAAGGAGCAAAGACGCAAGGAGAATTATTGATCGCTTTGCGTCTTTGCTCCTTTGCGGTCTTTGCGTGAACCAGCAACGCGTGAACCAGCACCTTTTCTCACAATATCACCTATTATCTGCACCGCATGCACCCGCGAATTTTCTATGAACAGCCGGTGTGTATTCATGCCGCCGCAAATCACCCCGGCGAGGTATATGCCGGGTATATTGCTCTCATGCGTTTCTTCGTTGATGACCGGCGCCCGGTAATCACCTTGTAATTCGATGCCGGTCTTTTCCAGGAAAGAAAGATTGGGCTCGTAGCCGGTCATGGCGATCACCCAGTCGTTCGCAATGGTAACGATGCCGCCAGGTGTTTCGATATCTACCTCCCGTTCGCGAATAGCAGCGATGCGGCTGTCAAAGTATGCTTTGATCGACCCTTCGCTGATGCGGTTCATAATATCGGGGCGCACCCAGTATTTCACTCTTTCGCCGATATCTCGACCCCGCACCACCATGGTTACCTCGGCGCCTTTGCGCCAGGTTTCCAGCGCTGCATCCACTGCCGAGTTCTGGGCGCCCACCACCAGCACTTTCTGCAGGGCATAAAAATGCGGGTCCTTGTAATAGTGCGTCACCTTGGGCAGGTCTTCACCCGGTACGTGCAGGGTGTAGGGGATATCGTAAAAGCCGGTGGCAATGATGACATACCGGCAACGGTAACTGTCTTTCGACGATTGTACTTCGAAACCGCCATTGTGCGTCTTTACCGACAGCACCTCTTCAAACAGCTTTATCTGCAGGCCGGCATTCACCGCCACCCGGCGATAATATTCCAGCGCTTCGGGCCGCGTTGGCTTAGGGTTGTTGGAAACAAAGGGAACGCCTCCGATCTCCAGTCTTTCAGACGTAGAGAAAAAATGCATGTTCACCGGGTAATGATACAACGAGTTGACCAGGCATCCTTTCTCCAGTATGACGTATTGCAGGTTTGCTTTTTTTGCCTCGAGCGCACAGGCCAGCCCGATGGGACCACCACCGATAATGACCAGGTCGTATTCATTTGCCATAAGGCAAATTTAGTTGATCGGCGAGATCTTTCCGGATCCCGAGATATTGATCTTTACCTGCGGAGTTCCTTTGTAATAAACATCGCCGCTGCCGGAGATCTTGCTTTCGAGATAGTCTTCGGCCCATACACGCATATCGCCCGAACCCGTGGTTTCAGTGTACACTTCGCCGGCGCGCAGGCCGGTCGCTTCTATTTTTCCGCTGCCGCTGATCTTATGACTGGCCTTGTTGACGGTTCCGTTCACTACCTCGATCCTGCCACTGCCGGTGATGCGGGTGGCCAGCTCACTGGCGGTAAGCGTACCGACCTGTATATCACCTGATCCTTCCGATTCCAGCCATAACCGGGTGCTGTTGACAGGCTGCAACGCTTTGATGCTGCCTGAACCGCTGAGATGAAAGCCTTCTATCGTCGGCCCCTTCACAACGACCTCGACCGGCTCGTGCGAATGGATGACTGTATTGTCGCGCAGCTTCACGCGCAGCTCCTGGTTGCTGACATAAGTATCTATTACCGACAGGATATTCCGTTGTGCCCGGATCTCGATCGAGGGCTGTTCGTCGTGTTCGTAGTAGAGGGTGCCTTTCAGGTCGAAATGTACCTGTACAAAGCTGCCAATGGAGCGGGTTTCCGTCACTACCGGACCGTCGCCGTTCACTTTCTTACAGGCGGTGGCGCCCGATAAAATACACACAAGGATAAATGCTAACTGTTTCATGGTTGGTTTGTATTAGAATTCGATTTTGTAATTCAATACCGGGATGATGCCGGTCATATAATAATCTTTCAGCTCGCCGCTGAAAGCGTCGTAGCCGCGGCCCCAGCGGTTCAGGTGGTTCGTGAGGTTCTGTACGTCGAGCGACAGCGTCGATGTGTGGTGCTGGCGGTTCCACTTCATGCTTACCCGGAGATCGCCGCGGTAATAGGCGGGCAACTGCAGGCTATAGGCGTCGCTTTCCCGATAGACGGTGTAACCGGCCTGCTTCGATGCGGCCAGGTCTATCGGCGTTTCGCGGAAACCACCCATATAGATCAGCTTCAGGTTCACCCCGAAGCTGCGTCTGTTGCTGGGATGTACAAATTCTTTGCCGGTTGTGAATGTAGTGGCGTAGTTGCCGTTGAAGCGGGTGTTTCTTTCCATGCCGTCGGCTGCCGTGTACTTGCTTTGATAAAGAGAATTGGACCAGAGCAGGTAGAAATTGCGGCGCAGGCTTTTTTCGAGCGACAGCTCCAGTCCGTAGTTCCTGCCCTTACCCCGGTTCACCAGCGGATCGGTCACGAATCCCTGGAGGATATTAATGGTGCTGAAGCTGCTGGTATCATATACGCTGACCGGTACGTTGAACAGGCGCTGGTAATACGTCTCGGTTTTCAGGCGATAACCCCGCTCGAAAGCGTGTGTGTACGATAATACGACGTGGTGCGCGCGCGTCAGCCCCAGTTGCCTGTTGGGATGATACCATTGGTTGCCGGGGGCCGGTAACTGCGCGAAATAGACACCCATCGGCTGTACCTGCGAATGCAGGCCGTACCCGAGGGAAAAGACATTTTTGCGATTCGCTTCCCAGCGCACGGCGGCCCGCGGTTCGATCGAGCGGCTGTTGTTCAGCAGCAATTGCATGTAGTGAAGTCCGCCGGTCACCAGCCAGTGTTCACCTGCCTGCCAGCGCCACTGGCCAAAGCCCTGCAGCGTATAGGTATGGTCGTTGCTGTTAATGCGCTCTTCGAGCGGATCACCTGTATGATCGGGGCTGCTCAACTGGTAGTCGAAGCCGATACGGGTGAAGATCAGCCCCGCGCGGAGTGCATGTTTTGCATTGAGCTTATAGTTGAGAACGCTGTTCATAGACCATCGGCGGGTAAAATATTTTTCCCTGCTGCTGTTGACCAGGCTATCGGGCGTTTCCGCATACCGCTCATCATATTTGTTGCCCGATACCGAATAGGCAAGGCCGGTTTTGAGGGTCCAGTTATCACCTCCCTTGTACAGGTGGGTGATGCCATTGGCGCTTGTGCGGCTGCTGTACACGCTGCTGTAACGGTCGAGATCCGACGTCCATTTGCTTTCGTCTTTCTCGGGCTCGAATTGTTGCCCGCTGCTGCCATTAAAACCAAAGAAACTGAACTCGTGTTTTACGCCTACAGGCACATAGACATGATACGAAAGGTCTTGGAAATCGGTGCTGCCGCTGCCGATATCCAGCCCCATCTTCCCCAGTAATTGTAACGTGGAATAACGGTAATTGACAAGATAGGAGCTTTTGTTGTTTTTATTGAAGGGGCCTTCGGCCGCGAGGTTGATGCCCAGCACGCCCAACTGCGCGGTATATTCCCTTTTTTCGTTATTACCACGGCGCAGGTGCACATCGAATACACCGCTCAGCGCATTGCCGTATTCTGCGGGAAAGGCGCCGGTCATAAAATCGGAGGTCGACAGTAACTGCGCGCTGAGAATGGAAATGCCGCCACCGCTGCTGCCCACGCTGGCAAAATGGTTGGGGTTGGGAATATCCATGCCTTCCATGCGCCACAACATGCCGCCCGGCGCATTGCCGCGAATGATGATGTTGTTGCCGCCGTCATCGCCGGTTAGCACACCGGCGAAGCTGGTGGCCATCCGCAGCGGATCATTCACAGCAGCCGCATACCGTTGGGTCTCTTCCACACTGAAAGCGCGGGCGCTCACCAGGCTAAGGTCGTTCAACGGTTTGTTGCGCAGGTTTTTGGCCGTAACCACCACTGCGTTCTCCTGCTTATAGGCGGGATTCATCGGCAGTTGCAGCACCATTTCCTTGCCCGCGTTTAGCTGCAGGTTCTCCAGGTAAATGGCCTGGTACGATTGGTGTGTGATGCTGATGGAGCGGGTGCCGATGGGCACCCCGTCAAAGCGAAAATGACCGTTGCGGTCGCTGACGGCGCTTCGGTTCAGTTCAGGCAACGAAATACTGGCGCCTTCTACCGGCAACTGCAATAGCTGGTCGAGCACCTGTCCGCGAATGGTTTGCGTTGCCTGGGCGTTTAACCATACCGGTGAACAAAGCGCGAGGATAAGATGGACGAAAAGGAACCTGGTCATCATGGTTGTTTACTATCCGACAACCGGCGGTTGTTTTTCCCCTACGCATATAATGCTAAAAAAAACTAAAACACATGGATGCCGGCCGTCCAGCCGGTCCAGCCGGTCCACCGGTTGCTGAAAGCATGGGTATGACCGCCCGACGGCGCTACCGGGAATTTCCAGCCGGCGCGTACAGCCGTTGCCTGGTCTGAATAAAAAGCGTTGTACGCGGGACCACCATAAATGGCCAGGAATTTGAATACCTGGATGCGCAGGTGCAGCGAAGCGCGGTTCCATAAATTGGTGTATTGCCAGCTACCGGTATAACAATATTGCGAGCTGAGCTCAGCGCCGATGCCTATTGTTTTTCCCAGCCGTTTTTCCGTGCCGATGCCATACCCGAAACTGACAATGCGCCGGCTGGTATCGGGCTGCACGCCGCCCATCAGGATACTGTACAACCGGTGATTGCCGGTTTTAACGGCAGCGTTGTAAGGCGTAAGCTCGGTTCCATAGAGGGCCAGCTTGTGGTAACCTTTCCAGACGATATTGACCAGCCCGATGCTGAGACCCGAAGAGCTGTCGGCGATATTGATCAGCCCTACCTGCACACCTTCCAGTCGCA
>JBDHYM010000088.1:0-11917 GCA_039811405.1 Flavihumibacter sp.
TTGCCGCCCTAACAGCCAGATTATATGAGCAATAGAACATTCACCATGATCAAGCCCGATGCGATGAAGAACGGTCACGCCGGGTTAATTATCGACCGGATCATTAAAGAGGGCTTCCGCATCGTAGCGCTGAAGCAAACCAAGCTGAGCGCTGAAAAGGCGGGTGAGTTCTACGCCGTGCACAAAGCACGCCCGTTTTACGGTGAGCTGGTCGACTTCATGAGCAGCGGCATTATCATAGCGGCCATCCTGGAAAAAGACAATGCCGTGGCGGCATTCCGTGAGCTGATTGGCGCCACCAACCCCGCGCAGGCCGCCGAAGGAACCATCCGTAAATTATACGCTACTTCGCTCGGAGAAAACGCCATTCATGGCAGCGACAGCGATGAGAATGCAGCCATCGAAGGGGCGTTCTTTTTCAGCGGACTGGAGCAGTTCTGACGCTCGTTAATATATTTTTTGTTTTGCGCGATCATTTTGGGGTCGCGCTTTTTTGTTTAAGCGGGTGCCGGCAGGTTGGTTCACGCAACGACCGCAAAGGAGCAAAGACGCACTGCAGACACTCATTGCGTCTTTGCTCCTTTGCGGTCGTTGCGTGAAAAAATCTCCGTGAGAAATCAATGCATATAATCACTGCCGGTACTGCATCGGGCGCACGGTATAACCTGCCTGCGCCGCTCCCGGCCATTCGTTTCGCGTGGTACAAGGAAAAACAAAAAGATTGTTACCAAGCACCGGAAACCGTTTGGGAAGATGGATGTCATTATCTTATTTGCGGGCAACCTGTTTTAAGCTTGTTCCCGGCAGGTGTTTCATAGGCCTTACCGAATAACCCGCCTGCTTCAACAGATCAAGCACACCTTTTTTCCCCGGTAAATGGGCAGCGCCTACGGCGAACAGGGTCGGGCTTTCTTTCATCGCTTTTTCCATCAGGGGAATCCATCGGGCGTTACGGCCGTATAAAAACAGGTCGAGAAAGGAGGCAACACCACCCTCCTCTTCCACTGTCAGCTTTTCAATGGCATCCATATCCTGTGCGCGATAAACAGACAACATCTTCATGGTGCTGCTGTCTTCACGGCCGGCGCTGTCAATCGTTTTCAACAGGTCTTTCGCCTGGTCGGCATAGGGAATACTGTCGAAAACGCTGGCCTGGAACTCGATGCTCTCCAGCCCCTTCACCTCTTTTTTGGCCGACTTCACCGCTTTCAGGATCACTTCTTCCATGCCGTTCCTGCTTTCGCAGGGCATTCGTGTTTCGCTGATCATCGATGCAATAAAATAAGGCTTGAACCTTTCCATCATGCTAAGGGGCAGAATGGATTTATTGTCGGCGAAATACTTTTTTACACGCTCATATTCAGCCGCGGTTAACAGATCGCTCAGCTTTTTTCCGTCACGCATGCGGATATACTTGAACAGGCCCATCATCTCGGCCATATTGTCCATGTCGATCTCGAAATAGACACGCGATGCCTGCTGAATACCATAAGAAAGGCTATCGCTCAGCAACGCATCTTCCGCACACATAAGGTGCATGGTGCCGAATACATAACTGGGCTGGGTAAGGCCGTTGCCCGACACCTCCCACAGCAGCGACTTCGCATTCGTGGTAACCGAAGTTTTGGGAGCGGCGGATGCGGCAGCGGTATTTTTCGCTTTTGGCTTCTGCGCCCCAAGCCGGCCGGCAGAAAAACAAACGGCGAGTATAACGGTAATGAATAAACGCATATTAATCTGTTTGGGCCACTGCCTCCGCGCCGTAAAGCTGGTCGCGGAAAGCCAGCGAGGGTGAAGGTATGAAGGGTCCCAGCCCCAGGCGATCCCATTTTTTATCAACGGCTTCGATGGTTTCAGGAGCGGCCACAATGATATTCGGCCAGTCGCGCTGAAACCCGTCCAGGTTCCTGGTTTTGGTGCTGCCGTCGAGCCCCAGGCAATGCCAGGTCTTTCCTGCCTCCTGTGCCGATGGTGCGCTGTACAGGTGGTGATCCCGTTTCGGGTCGAGGTTGTTGCAGAAACGCCACAGCGCCGTCGTCAGGTTATGCGGGTCAACGGTATCCTCCACATACAGGATCATTTTGATGGCCTCCAGCGCCGGCAGGCTGCTGCAAAGCTGCCGGTGAAGGGCGCCGATCTGTCCCGGTGCTGTTTTACGCACCGATACCAGCAGGCAGGGAATGCCTTTTTCCGGCAGGCTGAGGTTTACGTCGTGTACGCCTGCGACAGCCAGTATCTCTTCGCGGCGCAGCGCTGCTGCCAAAAGCGAACGGCTGTGGTTGTCGTCTGTTTCTTCCGGCAGTTTGGCGGTACCGTCGATGAACATCTTGCCGCCAAAACCAAGCTTGCTGCAACTGTGGTCGAGCACATCCATGGGGCCATTGCCGAACACCACGTCATTGGCCACGTTGAGGTGACTGAATACATACCGTGCCAGCGCCGGGTAATCCTGTATCACCACGCCTTCGTCGGCCAGCACCAGTATCTTGTTGAACATCATTTGTCCCGCGCCCCACAAGGCGTTCATCACTTTTTGCCCCTGGCCGGCAAACTCCTTGCTGATCTTCGCGATCACCAGGTTATGGAACACGCCTTCCACCGGCATATCCATATCGATCATTTCGGGTACCATCGCCATTTTGATCGGCGCCAGGAAGATGCGTTCGGTGGCTTTTCCCAGCCAGGCGTCTTCCTGCGGCGGAATACCCACGATGGTGCAGGGGTATACCGCGTTTTTCTTGTGGGTAATGGCAGTGATATGAAAACGGGGATACCAGTCGGGCAATGAATAGTAGCCGGTATGATCGCCGAAAGGCCCCTCCCAGATCAGCTCTTCACCGGGGTCCACATATCCTTCTATCACGAAATCGGCGTCGGCAGGCACTTCGATATCGGGCTGCGTAATGCATTTGACCAGCTCCACTTTTTTCTTACGCAGAAAACCGGCAAGCATGTATTCGTCCACGTTTTCGGGCAGGGGCGCGGTCGCCGAATAGGCATATACCGGGTCGCCGCCGAGGGCAACGGCCACGGGCATACGCTTATTGAGCTTTTTGTAGGCGGCGAAATGGCGGGCGCTCACTTTGTGCTTATGCCAGTGCATGCCCGTAAGCGTGGCGCCGAACACCTGCATGCGGTACATGCCTACGTTCCTGATGCCGGTGTTCGGGTCTTTGGTGTGGATGATGGGCAGGGTAACAAAAGGACCGCCATCTTTCGGCCAGCAGGTGATCACCGGCAGTTTGCCTATATCGGGCTTCAGGTCGACCTGCTCCTGGCAGGCGCCCCTGCCCTTTCTCACCCGCGGCATCCAGCCGGCAAACTGGCTGAGCTTGGGTAAGAGATTCAGTTTATCGAGAATGCTTTCTTTGGGTTTGGTAAGCAACTTGAAGAGGTCTTCAATTTCATGAGCGATATCGTCGAGCTTCTCCACGCCCAGCGCCATGCACATTCTCTTTTCACTGCCATAGGCATTGATCAGCACGGGAAAAGCCCGGCCGGTGTTTTCAAAGAGAAGGGCTTTGCCGCCGCCGCCCGATTTGCTGATGCGGTCGGTGATCTCGGCGATCTCTAGGTGGGGATCTACAAAATCGCGAATACGGATCAGCTCGCCTGCCTTTTCAAGTGCATCGATAAATTCCTGCTGGTTTTTATAAGCCATAACGCTGGTTCTGCCGCGAAGTTAGCCCCGCTGCGGCTTAATAAACATTTTTCGGGCAGGCAAGTTCACTGCCGCTGCGGGTGCGGCCGCCGCCATTGCCGAAGGGAAGGTTTTGCAGGCGGTATGTCAGGGTGATGCCCTGTACATAATACCAGTCTTTTGCGTCGGGCGAGCCTCTTTTTGTTCCGGCAGCGGGATAGTTGGGATTGCCGTCTTTCAGTTCACCGCCGCGGTAAGCCAGCTCAACTGCCTTGGGGCCTTTGGCAGCCTCCAACACGTCTCTGTCCACATAACGGTTACTAAGGTCGTCGAGATAGTCGGTGGTTGTTTTCCGAAGTCCGATCTCATACCCGAGCAGGAGGCGATCGGTCACTTTCAATTTAATCCCGCCTCCGAACGGGAAGGCCAGTTGGGTGCGCTTGTACGCCACACCTTCTGTGGTATATGGCTGCAGGTAATAGGTATTACCCAGGGTATCTTTGGTGTAAGGGTCAAAACCAAACAGGCCGATGCCCGCAAAAACATAGGGCGTAAACCTTGTCCGGTCAATATTGAGCAGGTGAACCTCGGCCAGCAGGTGGCCTTCCAGTAGCTGGGAAGTAAAGCTCAGGTTCCGCGCCAGCAGCATGGGATCGGTGGCAAGCTTGTCGCTGCCGCTCACTTTGGCGTACAGCATGCCCGCCCGCGCGGAGATCCACGGATTAAAATCATATTGCAGGCCGACGCCGAAAGCGCCGTGCGACTGCTGCGTGGTCAATCTTTTTTCCTGGAGATCACCCTGGTAATTCGATAATCCGCCCAAGGCGGTAATATTCACCTGGGCCTGCAGCCACACCGGGCACAGCACTACCAGCAATACATAAATTCTTTTCATACACAATGATTGGTGAAAAAGATAGCGGGTAGATCTGTGCAATAGTGCCGGAATTAATGAGCAAACTACCGCAGAATATCTTAAACGTATCCCAAAATTTTCAACATGCTCTGGGCGGTCTGTTCTTTTGCATACACCCAATCAACAAGTTTGCCATTTTTATCCTGCTCAACAATGATGTGTTTGGGCGAAGGGATGAGACAGTGCTTTATACCACCGTAACCGCTGATCTGGTCCTGGTAAGCCCCGGTGTGGAAAAATCCCAGGTAAAGCGGCTCGGTGCCCCCGTTGATCTTGGGCAGGAACACTTCGTTTATATGTTCTTCAGAGTCATAATAATCGTGGCTGTCGCAGGTCATACCGCCCAGCACCACCCGCTGGTATTCGGCGTCCCATTTATTGATGGGCAGCAAAAGGAATCTTTCGCCGATGCCCCAGGTATCGGGCAGCGTGGTAATGAACGATGAGTCGATCATATACCATATCTCCCTTTCGTTCTGGGTCTTCTGGCTAAGCACCGAATAGATATGCGCCATGCTTTCTCCCACGGTATAAGATCCGAACTCGGTATATATATTCGGCAGGGGAACCTTGGCTTTTTTGCAGGCACTTTTGATATTACCTACAATCTCATTGATCATGAACTGGTAGTCGTACGAAAAACCAAGGCTGTGCTTGATGGGGAAACCGCCGCCGATATTGATCGAATCCAGCTCGGGACAGATCTTCTTCAACTGGCAGTACAGGTTGATCACTTTGTTGAGCTCCGACCAATAATAAATATCGTCTTTGATGCCTTTGTTGAGAAAGACATGCAGCATCTTGAGCTGGAACTTGTTCTCGTACCCTTCGATCTGGTCGACATAAAATTCAAGGATGTCTTTCGCCCGGATGCCCAGCCGCGAAGTATAAAAAGGGAACGACGGCTCTTCTTCGGCCGCCACCCGGATACCCAGCTTAAAAGGCACACGCACCGACTTGCGGTAGTCGTCGAGCTCAGCGGGATTGTCCAGTACGGGAATCACGTTCTTAAAGCCGTTGTTGATCAGCCCCGCAATGCGCTTGGTATAGGTCTTCTGCTTGAAGCCGTTGCAAATGATAAACGTGTCTTTGGTGATCTTCTTTTTTGCGTACAGTTTCCGGATGATCTCAATATCGTAGGCAAAAGAAGTTTCGAGGTGGATATTGTGCTTGAGCGCCTCTTCGACCACAAAAGAAAAATGCGAGCTTTTGGTGCAATAGCAGTAATAGTACTCCCCCTCGTACCGGTGTTTCTTGAAAGCATTCGCGAACATCTGCTTGGCCTTGTTGATCTGCATGCCGATCTTCGGCAGATAGGTCAACTTCATAGGAGTGCCATACTTGTCGATAAGGGCTTTAAGGTCGAGGCCGTTGAACTGCAGGTAATCATCTTTAACCTCAAATCCCTCCTGCGGGAAATTAAAGGTTTGATCTACGAGGTCGTAGTAGCTATTATTCATCTGCTTGTGCCGGGTTATTTGAAAACAGCGTACAAACGTAAATAAAATTTGAGAAAGTTTGAGGTTTGAAGTTTGAGGTTTGAGGAGGCAGTCGTCCCGCACGCGGCAGCCACCTCAAACCTCAAACTTCAAACCTCAAACCAATAAAAAAGCCGCCGGGAACAAACCCGGCGGCCCAACCACTTACGCGGCTTTTTTATTTTCATTTTACGCTCGCGATCAGCGCCTTGAACGACTCGGGGTTGTTCATGGCGAGGTCGGCGAGCACCTTGCGGTCGAGGGTGATTCCTTTTTCATTCAGCTTGTGGATGAATACGGAATAGGTCAGTCCTTCGGCACGAACGGCGGCATTGATACGGGCAATCCAGAGCGCACGGTATTCGCGCTTCTTGTTCTTACGGCCTACATAGCTGTAGGTCATACCCTTTTCTACGATATTCTTCGCAACGGTATATACGTTTTTACGTTTACCGTAAAAGCCTTTGGCTTGTTTCAGGATCCTTTTGCGACGTGCGCGGGAGGCTACTGCGTTTACTGAACGTGGCATATGCTAAAAAGTTTAAGTTGATGATTGAATGGATTATCCGCGAAGGCCCAGCAAACGCTGAACAAACTCCATGTTCGGCTTGGCAACAACTCCGTCTTTCCGCATTGCACGCTTGCGCTTGGTAGACTTTTTGGTGAGAATGTGACGCTTGAATGATTTCTGGTGAGTGATCTTACCGGTGGCCGTCACTTTAAAGCGCTTCTTGGCGCTTGAATTGGTTTTAACCTTTGGCATTGTAATAACTATACTAGTTACGCCCTGCTGGCGGTCTGCACAGGCAGACACTTATGGAGCCTTGTGGGCAAATGGAGCGCAAAACTAGCCTATTTACCCGAAACCACCAACCGGAAACTGGTTTTTTGCCCCATCGCGTTCACTTTCAGCACATATACGCCGGCCGGCCTTCCTTTTACCGCTTCTTCCACAGCAAGCGCCTGCCGGCGGGTGGGTGCATCGAACGATTTCATCCAGAGCCGGCGGCCAAGCAAATCGAACAACTGGAGCTCAACGCGACGTCCTTCGGTATTCTGCAAAAATAAATGAAGCGCGCCTCCCTGCCAGGGGTTCGGATACAGGCTGGCGCGTATGCTTTCCTCAAAGCTGACGGTCTCAATATAGCTGTACACTGAAAGGCCGTTCCCGTAGTCGATCCGGATGCGGTAACGATACGCCGCCGGCGGCGCCACCCGGTCGTCCCGGTACCGGTAACCGGTCGTTGCCTGCGGCTGCTGGTAGGCCAGCTCCACGAAGGGCCCCTCTTTATCGTCGGTACGAACCGACCGCTCGACGGCATAGCCCTTAATACCGCGGGTATCGGCGACCGACCAGTTGAGCGTCACGGCATCGGCCGCGGCTTCTTTCTTCGCCGTGAATTGCAGATCCGCGCCGGCGCCGGGTAACCCGATATAATATTCGCCCGCCAGGGGCTGATCGACCTCTGCAAAATAGCCGTTCCTGAACGGCACCAGGTTGAAGCTGTCGGCCGTGATCTCGGTTTCAAAGCCGGGAAGGTTGTTTGCATCGGTGCTGTCCACCCCTTGTGGCGCGCTGTACCGGAACACCGACAAACGGTAAGGGTTGCCCTGCAGGCGGCAGGTATCGCAGCGTTGCCGGCCGGGCCAGCTTCGCCATTCTTCATGCGTAAAAAAGAGACGCAGCTTTGCGGGCTGCTCCCCTGCATTTACCAGCCAGAGCCGCGGCAACACGATATGGCCGTTGTAGGCAGCCGATGGCAGTTCCCGCACCGGTTTCGTTTCGGCCAGTTGCTGCAGGTCATATACATGCATATCGTCGGCCAGCAGACCGGCGGATAACTTCGGCAGCACCGTGGCATTCCTGTTTTCCCGGGCATTCGATGCTATTCTGACCACCGTAGGACGATTCCACATCGGCAAGGGCACGGTCACCACCTGCCAATCGGCCGTATCACAAACCGCCATAAACGCCCCGCGCGAAGCCGAATCATAAAAATGGGTAGCATCGGTTTTTGCGTCCAGCCTGATCCAGGTGCTGCCATTATCGGGAGAAGCCTGTACAATAACGGAGTCTTTGCCATCGCAAAGCTGCTGGTTGATGCTCATCGACAACATGGGCCTGGTCATGTTCTTCGTATCGAAAGCGGGTGAATACAGGTAGCCGTCAAATACCGCATCGTACCCCAGCGCGTCACGGTAAGCGGGCATTGGCCGCCAGTAGGTCTTCCCATTGGCAGCGGCAAAAACCGGCAGGGAAGCATCGACCGAATCACTTAGCTGGAAGAGCCGGGTATTGTACCAGCCGGAACGGCCTTTTTCAAACGACTCATAATAAGGGAAGCCGGTGATCCTGGTATAAGCCGTTATCATAATAGATGCTGTGTCATTGGCCCGCAGGGCATCGTTGGCCATATCGGCAATGGCGTAAACCGGCTGCGGACCAGAAACAAAGCCGGTGGTAAGCAGGTAGACAATGGTATCGCCATAATACAGCGGCGGCAGCGAGTCGATAATGACCCGTGCCAGCTCTACGCCGCCGCTCCGGAAGCTGACGGGAATATTATACTGGGTAGTGAGCGACTGGTTCTGGACAATGGCGCGAACTCCCAGCGTATCACCCGGCAGCAGGTTAACCGCGCCGCTGATGAAAGTATTCACTGATACATCGTTCGGCACCGAATACCATTTCACACCGGTTAACAGGGCCAGTTGCTCGCGTACGCTGTTATCGGTGAAACGCAGACGAAGCTGGGTGCTGGCGCTGAACTGCTGCCCGTAGACCGCCAGGTAAAAACCGATGTTCAGGTGATTACCGCCGAATCGCTTCACCTGCGTAGCGGGTATAGTAATCCAGCCGAGGTTATCAGCGCCTCTTATCTCCAGCGTTAGCTGTGTATAATCAAGCGATGGTAAATTAAGATCGAGGTATAAATTATCGGTCAACTGGTAAGACGACAAATTATACGTGGCCATCAGTTGGTAGGTTTGGTACCGCATCCGGCTGCTGCTGTACAACCCGGCGCTGTCGCCCGCGCCGGTAACCAGCTTGAGGGAAGTGGAAGCCGTGCTGAAGTCCCAATTGGTGGCGCCGGCCAAACCGAACCTGCCAGGATTGCCATACACGTTGCGGGGAAGGGTGGAAAAATGGTCGGCATACGGAATTTGCAGCGGCGGGTTGGGCAGGTATGTCCAACCGGTGCTGAGCGAATCATTGCGATTATTGGTATCACCGTTGGCATGGATAACCACCTGAACCGGGTGCTCCCCGATGGCAAGGGCCGGGATCGTTGCCAGCGCCTCGATGGTATCGGCGCCGAAAGGCGGCAGCGACACATAAACCGCCTCCCTTATCCATGACCCTCCATCTACTGATACATCGGTATATAAACTATCTGAAAATATTACATTAGACTTGTTTTCAATTATATATGATATTTTCTGATTCTCTACCGGGGCTGTTGTCGACCCTTCACGGGTATTTGGCGGCAGCAAAATAGCACGCAGGGCGATGTCACCGTTCACAGACCCTATGCAGGGATTTGTGCCGGGAATAATGGTTTGGGCCAGGGCGCGCTCACCGGTCATTCCGTCTTTTACCGGCGCCAGGCTGATCCATTGCGCCAGTCGCTGCCGGCTGCCGGTGATATATATTATAGTGTCGGCGTAAAAGCCGCGCGGCGCCAGGTACCCGGTATCATACAGGTACAACAATACCGAATCCACACCGGGCGGCCTAGTCCACCGCAGGCGAATGGTATCGGCGCATACATTATCCAGGCTGAAAGAAATATCGGGCAGCACGGTGAAAGGCGCCGATACCGCTGTTGCGCCGTTGGCGGCATCGGTTATCCGAACCAGCGCATGGGTGGTGGTTGCAGCGGGAACGGCAATGGCTTGCTTACCTGCCTGGTCGCGCGTAGTGCCCAGTGAAGCCCAGGTGGCGCCGTTGTCGGCGCTGAAGGCGATATCGAGCGGGGCGCCGGCATGGCCGGGGTAACGCCAGAGCGCCCGGCGGCCCTCCCCCGCTTTCCAGGCTTCGCCACCAACAGGCTGCAGCAACCGGAGCCCTGCTTCATGGTAGTAATACACCAGCTGAAAAGACTGCGGGCCAAAAGGCACGGCATGGCCGCGCACGGTGATGGTGTACATGCCGGCCGGCGCTTGGTCGGCCTGCACCTGCTCTATATTGTTCAGGTGGTCTTCTCCCTCGGTGGCCAGCACCAGCACGCCGGCGGCGCTGGTATCGAGTACCATTGGCTTGTGCTCTGTTCCATCCGGGAATTTAACAATGATATCCAGGTCATTAACTAAATTAACCGATGAATAAAGAGAAGCTGGCTGATCGGCCCAGTAAAGCAGGAACCGGAGGTTATGGGCTTGCTGTGGAAGGGCCACCTGGAACTGTTGCGTTTCACCATGGCCGACCGACCCATTGAAATAATATTTCTTTGTCAGCAGATCGATGGCGTCGGCAGGGTTGATCCAGCCGAAGCCGAACTCGAAATCGACTCCTTTCCGGCCAATATCGGTGGCGGTATTGCAAACCACCGCTTTCATAAGGTCGGCCGGGGGATTTTTTCCGCCGTTCAACTGCCGGTAGTGCTGGTAAAGCAGGGCCATGGCGCCGGCTACCTGGGGCGAAGCCTGCGAAGTGCCGTTTTGAGCGATATAGGTATTACCCGGCGCGGTGGAAGTGACTGCCGAGCCGATGGCCGTTATTTCGGGTTTGAGCCGGCCGTCCATCGCCGGCCCCCTCGAATAATAATTGATCTCATTATCGTCGCTCGCCGCCACGGTCAGCACATTCTTGGCTGCCTGGTAGGCATTGTCGATCGTTTTATACGCCATCGGGAAAGGTGCACATTGGGTTACGCCGCCATTGCCCGCCGCAAACACATGTATTACTTCGGGGTACTCAAGCGCTAGCCGGTCCAGTTCCGCGCAATAAATGGAATACTGCCCGCTTACGGGATAACATTTGCTGCCCGCGCCGTACGAATTATTGGTAACTACCATACCCCGGTCGCGGTAATACTCGGGTGTTCGTGCCAGTATATAATCGAATAGCTCATTGACCAGGGTAGCGCCGGGGGCAAACCCTTTGTAGCGGGGGTTCACATAACCACCACCGGCTATGGCGCCCGAGACATGGGTGGCATGCAGCGCGCCGTCATTGCCCATGCCCGCCTCGTTGTAATGCAGGTCAACATGATATGCCAGGCCGTTGTCGCCCACACCCACTACCACGCCCGCACCATCGAGGCCGGCCTGGCCTTCCCAGCCGAGGTGAACCCGGTCGGCCTGCAGCACTTCGGCGGGATCATCGGTCAGCACCTGCATGGCAATGGCCGGCGCGATATACAGCACATCTTTATCGGCGACCGTTTGTTCTATTTCCTTTTTGGTCAGCACCTGTTCGCGCAGCGCTTTGCGGCCGTCGTTTCCCATGCGGAGCACCCGGTACCGGCCACCAAAGCCGGTCGTATCGAGCGCCGCCCGCTTAAAGCTGCTATCGAGTGGCAGGCTGCCGGTAATGCCCAGGGCAGACAGGGCCGATGGCATCCATTTGCCCCGAATACGGGCCAGGTAGGTATTTTGCGGAATATAGTCGAGCAGGTCGATGCCCCTGAGCGAAAGCTTCTTTCTTTCGATGCTGCCGGGCAGGGTCGTAAAGCGGACGAAGTGGTAACTGTAGCTGCCACCATCGATCATTTGCAGCACCGTCGGCGGAGCAGGCAGGCCCGGCTTGAAGAACACGGGAGGCGGCAACTTGCCCTGCGCCGCCGTGGTAAAGCACAACAGCGTGTGAAGGCAGCAGGCCAGCAGCGCAGGCAGGATATAGGGCTTGACCATACAATTTGCTGCTGCCAAAGTAGAATA
>JBDHYM010000089.1:0-11775 GCA_039811405.1 Flavihumibacter sp.
CCGCTACCCCCCCTACCGTTCCTCAACCGCTGATATCGGTGGTAATGCCGGCTTACAATGCCGCTCCGTTCGTGCTGGAATCGATCGAGAGCGTATTGAGCCAGACCTACCCGCATTTTGAGCTGATCGTCATTGACGACGGCTCATCCGATAACACGAGAGAGATCATAGGTGCGGTTAAAGACGACCGGGTACACCTGGTTGTAAATGACCGCAACCGGGGGATCATTTATACACTGAACAGGGGTATAGACCTTGCAAAAGGCAAATACATCGCCCGGCTCGACAGCGACGACCTGGCCATGCCCGCGCGGTTTGAAAAACAATTGGCGTTCATGGAGCAGCATCCCAAAACCGGCGCCTGCGGTACTTATTTTAAAGTTATCGATCACGACAATAAAGTATTGCAGCACGTAAAGTTTCCTGCCGCGCCGGGCGATGCAAAAACCTACCTTCTGCTGCACAACTGCTTTTGTCATTCGAGTGTGATGATGCGCACAGACATGGCCAAGGCACTGAAATACGCGGAAGAATACCTTGTGTGCGAAGACCATGAGCTGTGGCATCGTTTCTCACAGGTAACGCAGATCGCCAACTTGCCTGAATACCTCACATCTTACAGGATACATGGCAACAATATAAGTACCACCAAAAGGGAAACCATGTTCAATTCCCTCAAGATGCTGAACCGGAAAATGCTGACCGATATCGGGATGCGTTTCAGCGAGGAGGAACTTGAGCTGCATTCAGCCATGCTGACCTATCAATCTGAGTTGTTCGACCAGCCGCAGAAGCTGGATGCGCTCGATAACTGGATCGTTAAGCTGTATGATTATTTCAAAAAGCACCCGACACTGAATGAAAAGGTAATGATCCGTATTGTCATCAAGCGGTGGGTGGTTATTGCCCGGCAAACCGGCCATACCAAACGCATACTTGATAACCGCTTTTTTTCCAGTCACCCCGGTATGTTCATAGAAGAACTTTTCAGGAAGGTCGTGTGGCGGGAAAAAGCGTTTTAAAACCAATTGTTCCCGAAAGCAATCATGAAAAAAAACCTTAGAATAGCGTCGTTCGGCTTCAGGTCACTTCCTCCTTCGAGCGGATCGGCGGGTGCGGATAAATTTGCACTTGAATTTTTACCCCGGCTGGTGGAAAGAGGATACGCCGTTACCGCTTACAACCGGGTGTACCCAGGGCAGCAGAAAGGAGCGGATAATTACAAAGGCGTCGACATTGTGTACCATAGCACGGTAAAAAAATCAGGCATCGATACCTTGCTTCATTCAACAAAAGTTACCTGGGATATTATCCGTAAGAACAATGCAGACATCGTGCATATGCAGGGCAACAACGCGCTTTTTGCCTTCATCCTGAAATTGTTCGGCAAAAAAGTGGTGCTGAGCATCGACGGGGTGGAGTGGGAGCGAGACAAATGGTCGTGGCTTATGCGGAAGCTTGTTCTCGCGAATGCATACCTTGCGGTAAGCGCTTCTAAAAGAATTGCGATCGACAATGTATTCACCCGCGAAATCTTCGAAAAGAAGTTCAGGAAGAAATTTCATTTCATTTCATTCGGCAGCGAAGTAAACGCCAACGCTGAAACGGATATACTAAACCGCCTTGGCCTTAGGGCCGGCGAATACTTTTTGTTTGTAGGCCGTTTCATTCCCGACAAGGGACTGCAGTACCTGATACCTGCCTTTGAAAAGCTGGATACAGGTAAAAAGCTGGTGCTGGTGGGTGGTTCCCCAAACCCCAGCGAGTTTGAGGTGAACCTTAAAAATACCAGCGATCCAAGAATAGTATTCCCCGGCTTTATATATGGCGATGACACCATCACGCTGATGAAGCACTGCTACGCTTATATACAGCCCTCTGATATAGAGGGGTTGTCGCCCGTAATGCTATCGGTCATGGGCTTGGGAACGCCGCTGATCTGCAGCGACATCCAGGAAAATATATATATCGTCAAAGACGATGCGGTTCTGTTCAGGAAATCCGATATAGCGTCGCTGAGAAACGCCCTGCGGTTCAGCCTTGACAATCGCGATGAACACCTCGAGCTGGCGGCGGCAGCGAAAAAGCGCATTTTACAGGATTATTCGTGGGATTCGATTACCGATAAATACATTGAGCTGTTTCAAAGCTGACAGCGGTTGATCTATGAAAAGTACTGTATCTGTTTCCCTGCCGCAAAAACCTGTTCGCCAGTTTGAGCGAATGTCGTTGCGCAACTTCCTGGGGTTAATCCTGCTTTTCGAGACATTGCTGACTTTCCAGGGAGTGGACCTCTGCGACGAAGGCTTCCTGGCCACTTATTACGACAATATCTTCACGCATCCCGAATCGGTAACCTATAACTTTATGTTTTGGTTTACCGGCCTGATAGGTGGGGCCGTGGCTAAAATGGTACCGTTTCTCGGACTGTGGGGGCTTCGCATGGCCGGTGCTTTTTGCATCGTTGCCACTGTAGCGGTCACGTACAAATTGCTGGAAGACTTCATTTCGCCATTGAGCCTGAAAGCAGGTTTGCTGATTGTTGTGCTGATGCACAACAACGATATAAAGGTGATCAACTACAATACCCTTTCGGCGCTTTGTTATGTGCTTATCGCCCTTTTCTTGTTCAGGGGAATTACGGAAAAGAAATGGCTGCTGCTGTTGATGGCCGGCTTTCTGGTGTCGGTGAATATAACTGTAAGAATCCCCAATCTTACCCAACTTGGATTGGTAGCGGTTATTTTTATAAGTGGTTGCCGCCAACGGTTTTCGTTGGGAACCGTTGTTCGCGAATGCCTGGCTTTCTGCTCCGGTATTATACTGGGTGGAGCGGCGCTGTACCTGTTGATGCGGGCGTTGGGACATTACCGGTATGTAGCAGATTCTGTCGGGTATCTTTTTGTGATGTCGGGTCAATCGACCGATGCCGCGAATAACGAGGGGTTATATGGTATCAGCGGTATGATAAAATCATTCCTGGGCCGGAATATGTGGGCTGTAATTTATGCAGCCCTGTTGTTCGGCGGCCTGGTTTTCCTGGTATGGCTGCGTGATTTTTTTGGCAGTCGCCGGCCTGCGTGGAGCAAGGCCACCGGTTTGCTCCTGTACACGCTTTTTGGCGCCATACTGGGCTTGTATATTTTCCGGGTCATCGACAGCTTTAATTTTTTATCACTGGTGATTGGAATTATTTGCCTGTTGACAGCGTTGTTTGTGGTCACCAATCGCGACCGCGAGCTGGAAGTATTAATGCTGATCGCTGTTTTTTTCTTTATCAGCTATCCCATCGGCAGCGCCTACGGCATCCACTCTGCCGGTAAGTTCTGCCTGTGGCTGGCACTGCCACTGGGGCTCGACACTTTATTCAGGATGAGAAATACCGGCGGAGAGTTGTTCTGGAAAGTATCGGGCCAGGACCCCGCCAGGATAGGGTTCTTTTTCAGCCAGGAGCAATGGATGGAGATCAGCAAGCTGTTGGTGATCGTTATGATAACAGGGGGGCTGGTGTACCAGTTTTTTTTCCCGTTTTACGACTGGCATAACCGGCTGACAATGGTGCAGACCGTCACCGAGTCGCCCCGTCTGAAAATGATCGGCACTTCCGCTTCCAGGGCGGCGGTCATGGATGACCTGGTAACCAATAGCAGGAAATATATCAAAGAAGGCGAACCGGTGCTTGCATATGACAGAATGCCTGGTTATTTTTACGCTACCGGTTACAGGTCATATCTTGAGAATCCATTTCCCGCAGTGTATGGCGCGGCGGCGTTTGAATATGACCTGAATAAAGCGTTGCAAACCCATAGCAGGTTACCTGCCGTTGTGCAAAACCTGTTCAGGACTTCGGGTAATGGCAGTTACTGGCCCGACAGATTTGAAGAAAGAGATTATAGCGCAGTCAATGAAAACCGCGACAGAAATAAGGTGTTCAATGCGTTCATCTCAAAATACCATTATCGGGAAGTGTGGAACAATGGCCTGTTTCGCATACTTGTAGTACCTTCGCAAATCGCTAACCCAAAAAATTAAAAGATGCTTACTGTAGGCGTAGTCGGATATGGATACTGGGGGCCTAATATTGTCAGGAATTTCTTTAGTACGCCGGGCTGTTCGCTTAAAATGGTTGCCGATGCACGGCCGGAGCGAAGGAAGATCATAAACGGTACGTTCCCCACTATTGAAACAGTATCTGACGGCGATGAGATCATCAACCACCCGCAAATAGATGCGGTAGTTATTGCTACCCCCGTATTTACCCATTATGCACTTGCTAAAAAGGCATTGCTGGCCGGAAAGCACGTACTGATCGAAAAACCGATGACATCGTCGGTTGCCGAGGCCGACGAGCTGATTGAATTGGCTGCACAGAAGGGACTGACGCTGATGTGCGATCATACATTTTTGTATACCGGCGCAGTACAGAAGATGAAAGAACTGATCAGTACCGGCGTTATCGGTACACCCAGTTATTTTGACTCCACCCGAATTAACTTGGGATTGTTTCAGCCCGATGTAAACGTATTGTGGGACCTGGCCCCGCACGATCTTTCCATTCTCACTTATCTTGTAGAAGATCAACCTGTAAGTATCAATGCCACGGGTATTTCGCATACGCGGAACTCGATTGAGAACATTGCCTATATGACAGTGAATTATCAGTCTAATTTCATTGCCCATTTCAACTGCTCGTGGACCTCGCCCGTAAAGGTCAGACAAACCCTGATCGCCGGCGATAAGAAGATGATTCTCTACAATGATCTGGAACCGTCTGAAAAAGTGCGGGTCTACGACACCGGTTATGTGCATAAGTCTGATGAAGATAAAAAACACGTTATGGTCGATTATCGAACTGGCGACGTATATATCCCCAAGCTGTCGGGCAAAGAAGCGCTTGCGGGTGTTGCTGAAGATTTTGTGCAATCAGTAATCCAGAAAAAGACGCCTTTGTCAAATGCTTTCTTGGGACGGTCGGTAGTGAACATACTGGAAGCTTCACAAAAGTCGATCAAGAACCAGGGGAAAGAAATAAAATTCTGATCATGAAAACGATCACCGAAAAAAATGCGCAGCAGAACCTGAACAATATAACAGTGGGAGAAAACGTGCGCATCTTCAGCTTCGTGAATGCTTACGGTTGCGAAATCGGCGACAATTCGAAAGTGGGTGCCTTTGTAGAGATACAGAAAGGTGTTGTCATTGGCCGGAATTGTAAAATATCCAGCCACAGCTTTGTTTGCGAAGGTGTGCATATCGAAGATAATGTGTTTGTGGGGCATGGAGTTATGTTCACCAACGACCTCTATCCCCGTGCCACCAACGACGACGGATCGCAGCAAACCGAGGCCGACTGGAAAGTGATCGAAACTTTCGTCCGGAAAGGCGCATCCATTGGCAGCAATGCTACCATTGTTTGCGGAATTAGTATCGGCGAAAATGCCCTGGTGGCGGCTGGCGCCGTGGTAACGAAAGACGTTCCGGCCAATGCAATTGTGGCTGGCGTACCGGCGAAACTGATAAAAATGCTTAAGTAAAAATAATCGCTGAAAACCTGAAACCGCCCAACAATGGATGTTAAAATTCCCTGTCTCGACCTCTACAAACAGAACCAGTCGGTAAAAGCTGAAATATTTGCTGTTTTTGAAAAGGTGTACAACGCATCCGCCTTTTCGGGGGGACCATATGTAGAACAATTTGAAAAAGATTTTTCCGCCTTTTGCGAAACCGGTTATGCGGTGGGTGTCAACAACGGTACCACGGCTTTGCACCTGGCTATGCTGGCGCTGGGCATAGGTGCCGGAGATGAAGTGATCATACCTGCCAATACTTTTATCGCTACGGCCTGGGGTGTAACCCACGCAGGAGCAACCCCTGTATTTGTCGACTGCCATCCCGGCACATGGGAGATAGATGCCGGCAACATAGAAGCTGCCGTTACGCCGAAAACAAAAGCGGTGATCGGTGTCCATCTTTATGGGCAGCCTTTTGATATCTATGCTGTACAGGCAGTTTGTAAAAAACATGGCCTGCTATTGATCGAAGATGCAGCCCAGGCGCAAGGCGCTTTATACGATGGTAAAAGAGTCGGAAGTTTCGGCGAAATGGCCTGCTTCAGCTTTTATCCTGGCAAGAACCTCGGAGCCTGCGGTGAAGCAGGCGGTATCACCACTAACACTGAGGCCTATTATAAAAAGTTGCTTAGCCTGCGCAATCATGGTTCTACAGTTCGTTATTATCACGATGAGATTGGCTTTAACATGCGAATGGGCGGACTGGAAGGCGCTTCGCTGAGTGTGAAACTCAAGCATCTTGCCAAATGGAATGAGCGTCGCCGTGCGATTGCCGAGCGTTACCACCAGGAAATCAGGAATCCGAAAATCAACATGCAGGAGCAACCTGCCAATACAGCCTCGATCTACCACCTGTTTGTGATCACCACCGATGATCGCGACGGTATGATCAAATACCTTAATGAAAAGAACATCTTCCCCGGCCTTCATTACCCGGTTCCCTGTCACCTGCAGAAAGCATACAGTTCGCTTGGTTACAAAAAAGGCGCGTTTCCGCAGGCTGAATACCTGGCTGAGCATTGCCTTTCTTTGCCTATGTACGCAGAATTGACCGACGAAGAAGTTGGAAAAGTAATTGATGTCATCAATGCCTATTAAGCCATGACGCGTAAGAAACTATTGATTTTTCCCTGCAATGGCAATGGCATCGAGGCGCTGGACTGCATCGACGACAATGAGATGGAATTTATTGGATTTATCGACGACGATGCGTCGAAAGCCGTTCATTATCCACAGTACAGGATACATGACAGGTCGGCTCTCGCCATCTATCCCGATGCCTTTGTGCTTGCTGTTCCCGGCAGCCCGACTAGCTACCCCGACAGGGGCAAATTCATAGCATCGCTCGGTATCGGAGAGGACAGGTTTATCAGCCTGGTGCATCCCGGCGCCCATCTCGGCCGCGCGGTTTCGATTGGCCGTAATTGCCTGATCATGGCAGGTGTGGTACTCACCAGCAATGTTCGCGTCGGTAATCATGTATGTATATTGCCGAATACAGTAGTTCACCACGACAGTTCTGTAGGTGACCTTACATTGATAGGCTGTAATGTGGCGGTAGCCGGTGGGGTAAATCTTGGCGCCAACTGTTATATAGGAAGCGGCAGCAATATTATGAACGGCGTTTCGGTTGGCAATCAAAGCCTGATCGGAATGGGGAGTAATGTAACGAGGAATATCCCGGAAAAGAGTAAAGCATATGGAAACCCCGCACGCGTACACTAATCCGGAACAGCATACTGTTTCAATTATCATTCCCTTCTTAAATGAAGCGGATAACGTTGTGCGCCTGAAAGAAGGGGTAAGCCAGTTCATGTCGCAGCACCATGATTTCAGTATTGAAGTTATCCTGGTAAACGACGGCTCCACCGATAACTCGGTAACGCTCATTAAAAATGCGGGATTTCCCGCCAATACACGGCTTATCTCGCTGAGCCAGAATTATGGCTCTCATGCCGCATTGCGCGCCGGCATCATGCACGCGCGCGGGCAATATGTTACTTTCCTATATGCCGACCTGCAAGATCCGGTCGACAACATCGCCCGGTTGTACCGGCAGGCGCAGCTTGGAAACGACATTGTTTGGGCCAATCGCGAATCTGACCAGAACGGATTATTGGAAAAAACCTTTTCAAAATGGTATTCAGGCCTTATGCGCAAATACGTGAATACGGCCTACCCCGATAAAGGCTTCGACGTGGTTATGTTTAACCGGAAGGTGGCGGCGGAGCTCAATAAGAATGTTGAAAACAACTCCAGCATTTTCCTGCAGATACTTGGCCTTGGATTCAGGCAGGACTTCATTACGTATGAAAAGCTGGCGCGAAAGGCGGGTAAATCCAAATGGACTCTGTCGAAAAAGATCAAATTGTTGATCGATTCTTTTGTTGCGTTTTCATTTGCACCCATCCGGCTGGTTTCATTTATTGGTATTTTGTTTTTTTTGCTGGGTATCCTGTGGTCGGTCTATATCATTATCCGGAAAGTATTTTTTAATGACCTGGCCGCCGGCTGGCCGGCCCTGCTTTCCATACTTATGATCGGTTTCGGTATTACCAACATTTCGCTGGGTGTGATTGCAGAATACCTCTGGCGAACACTTGACGCCAGCAGGAAACGGCCGGTATTCATTATCGATGAAATTGTAGAATTCGGACAAGATGCTTAACTCTATTCTTACCTGCGTTTTATACGCGCTGCTGAACGTGGCAGGCGCCGCCATGATCAAATGGAAGATCAGGGAAGTGGTGCTTTCGTCGGCCGGCGACTGGTTCCGCTTTTTGTTTAACCCGATGGTGATGGGGGCTTTTGTGTTATTATTCGGATCGGCATTGGTGCTGTTCAAAGCCCTGGCAGGCGGGAAATTCACGTTTATTGTACCGCTGGCGGTGGGTATCAATTTTGTGCTTACGGTTATAGTGGGTTATTTCATATTCAAAGATCACCTGAACCTGGCATCGTTTATCGGCTTCGCGCTGATATTGTCGGGTATTATCGTACTTAGTTTAAACAATTCAAAATATGCAGCCTAACATTAATGGTAGCAGGATACTGGTAACCGGTGGCGCCGGGTTTATCGGATCGTATGTAATAGAAGAGCTGATCCCCCTGAAGCCCGCCAAAATCATCATCGTCGATAATTTCATACGGGGCAGCAGGGCCAATATGCAGAGCTTTGCAAGCAATCCGCTGGTTGAGTTTGTAGAGGGAGACATCCGTAATGTTGTGCTGATGGATACCCTGGTGGCGGGCTGCGACTATGTATTCCATATGGCGGCCCTGCGCATCAACGCCTGCGCCGCCAACCCTGAAGACGGTTTCGACGTAATGATCAGGGCCACTTTTGACCTGGCCATGTTATGCGTGAAGCACAAGGTAAAAAAAGTGATCTACAGTTCTTCGGCGTCGGTATTCGGACTGGCACAGCATTTTCCCACGCCGGAAACCGACAACCCTTACAATAACCAGACATTCTACGGCGGCGCCAAGCTTTGGGGCGAGCAGTTGTTCCGCAGCTTTAAATTCATGTATGGACTTGATTATGTGGCGCTTCGGTATTTCAATGCCTATGGCCCACGTATGGATACCGATGGCAAATACACCGAGGTGATGATCAAATGGCTCGATTGTATCCGTCTGGGTAAGCCGCCCCTGATCTATGGCGACGGTTCAACTACCATGGACTTTGTATATGTGAAAGACATTGCCAAAGCCAATATCGCCGCTCTGCAGGCGCCTGTTACCGACGAGGCATTCAATATCGGCTTCCAGCGTGAAACCAGCCTGAAAGAGCTGCTGGAGATTATGCTCAAGGTAAACGACTCTCAACTGGTGCCCGAGCACCGCGAAGAGAATACCGTGAATCCGGTAAGCAAACGCCTGGCAGACATCAGCAAAGCCAGGCAGTTGCTGGGGTATAATCCGCAGTACACGCTCGAGCAGGGACTGAAGGAGCTCAGCACCTGGTATTTTGAAAAAATTGAAGCAAATACAGCTGTATGATACCTATAGCAAAACCATACCTGACGGCCGACGAAGCGAAAGCAGCCCATGATACCATTCTCACAGGTTGGATCACCCAGGGGCCACGTGTAGCCGAATTTGAAGAAAAGTTTGCGACGTATACGGGTGCACGTTATGCAGTTGCTGTTTCCAACTGCACCACCGCGTTGCACCTGGCCATGATCGTGGCAGGAGTGAAGGCGGGAGATGAGGTTATTTGTCCGTCGATGAGCTATGTGGCCACCGCCAACTCCATCAAGTATGTGGGCGCCACGCCGGTTTTTGCCGAGATCGATCCCTCCAATTATAATATAGACATTCGCGATACCGAAAAGAAAATAACGGCCCGAACAAAAGCCATCCTGATCGTTCACCAGATCGGGATGCCGGCTGATATCGACGCGTTCCGGGCGTTGGCTGACAAACATGGGCTGGTACTGATCGAAGACGCCGCCTGCGCTGCCGGCTCCGCATATAAAGGAAAAAAGATCGGCAGCCATTCATCGCTGGTGTGCTTCAGCTTTCACCCGCGGAAAGTTATTTCCACCGGCGATGGGGGGATGATCACTACCGACAACGAAGCCTGGTATAATCGGATGAAGCTGCTGCGTCAGCACGGCATGAGTGTAAACGATCGGGTTCGACACGAATCGTCAAAGGTGATTTTTGAAGATCATGTTGAAGTAGGATACAACTATCGAATGACCGATATCCAGGCTGCCGTAGGCATACAGCAGCTGGCAAAGCTCGACTGGATTGTGGCCGAACGGCGTAAGATCGCCGCCCGTTACCTGGATGCATTTAAAGACATCGATTGCATTCAACTGCCCGTGGAGGCCGACGGTTATTTCAGTAATTACCAGTCGTTTTCGGTACTGCTGAAGCCGAACTGCCCCGTATCGCGCAACGAGATCATGCAGCAACTGCTGGACCAGGGCGTAGCAAGCCGGCGCGGTATCATGACAACCCATCGTGAAACCGCTTACAAGGCCGACTCTGCCGGCTGCCAGCTACCAATATCGGAAAGTGCAGCAGACAACAGTATCATACTTCCGTTGTATATACCCATGGCAACAGAAGATGTAGACAGGGTAATTGACCTGTTCCGTAAAATAATCGGCCGCACCTTATAAGAAAAGAAACGACAAAAAGAACCTGAAACCAATTGACTCATGGCAAAAGTAAGAACCGGCATTATCGGTATCGGCAAGATGGGAATCTCTCACCTGGCCATACTGGGTGCGCACCCCGATGTGGAAGTGGTGGGTGTTTGCGATAATTCCAAGATGATGATCGATGCGATCGAAAAGTACAGCAGCTTTCCGTGTTTCACCGATCACAAAAAAATGCTTGACACGGCAAAGCCCGATGCAGTGTTGGTGGCAGTGCCGACGCGCTTTCATGCCAGCATGGTGAATGACCTGCTCGACAGGAATATCCATGTATTTGCAGAGAAGCCTTTCGTACTGAAGCCCGAAGAGGGGCAGCCGCTGGTGGACAAGGCAAAACAGAAAGGACTGGTAAACCAGGTGGGATACCACAACAAATTCCTGGGCACTTTCCGCGAAGTGAAAAAGATCGTTGAATCGGGCCTGCTGGGGAATATCTATCATTTCCATGGCCAGGCCTACGGCCCGGTGGTTACCAAACCCAAGAGCGATACCTGGCGGTCGAACCCTGAAGAGGGCGGCGGCTGCCTGATGGATTATGCGTCGCACGTGATCGACCTGATCAATTACCTGCTGGCGCCGGTTTCGGGCGCACGCGGCAGCCAGTTGAAGTCGATCTTTTCAAAGCAGGTCGACGATGCCGTGTATTCAACGCTGGTGCTCAGCAATGGTGTAAGCGGTAATTTATCGGTGAACTGGAGTGATAAAACCTATCGCAAGATGACGACTTCCATTACCATTAACGGTACTATGGGCAAGCTGGTGTCAGACGCCAACGAGCTGAAGGTGTTCTTTCATTCGAACAATACGCCTGCCGGCTATTCAAAGGGGTGGAATATCAAATACCTGACTGATCTTACGCCGACGGTGGATTACTACCTGAGGGGCGAGGAATACAGCGCGCAGCTTGATTATTTCATTAAAGCCGTACAGGGAAAAGGACCGAACACGCTCAACACGTTTGAGTCGGCCCTTCAGACAGACAAAGCCATTTCATTCATCCGTCAAGCCCAATAAGAATGGACAGAATACTA
>JBDHYM010000090.1:0-11726 GCA_039811405.1 Flavihumibacter sp.
GAGGTATAGGCCAATGGAAGTTTCGCGAATCACTTCGAGTGTATTATAGTCACCTATATGCAGGGGGAAAGTATCGGGCATCTGCCGAAGTTACTACATAAAAAATCGTGCCGGCGGGAAAACGATGTTCGGAAAGAACGGCACGATGTGTGGAAGCAAATACACGGCAACCCGATTGCTTTTCACTGGTGGTGATTCGGTATGTTTGCCTAATTTCAACGTATATACCGGCAGGATGATTCTGATAGTCGACGACAAAAAAGAAAATATTTTCAGCCTGAAAACGCTGCTGGAAATACATCATTTCGACGTAGATACGGCCGGTTCGGGTGAAGAAGCCCTGAAAAAGATACTGAAAAATGATTACTGCCTCATCATCCTGGATGTACAGATGCCGGGCATGGACGGCTTTGAAGTAGCCGAAGCCGTTTCAGGATTCGGCAAAGCGAAAGACATTCCCATTATTTTTTTGTCGGCCGTCAACACCGACAAAAAATTCATTACGCGCGGTTACCTGTCGGGCGGTATGGATTATGTGGCCAAACCTTTCGACCCGGACCTGCTGCTGCTGAAAGTGAAAACCTTTTACAAGCTTTATTCGCAAAAAAAGGAGCTCGACGACATACAGGTATCGCTGAAAGAAGAGATCAACTACCGGAAAAAAGCGGAAGACCGGCTGCAGGAATCGTATGAAGAGCTGCGCAGCATACTGGAGTCCATTCCGCAGATCGCGTTCACCGCATCTGTAGCCGGTCAACTGGAATTCGTGAACCAGCACTGGCTCGAGTTTGCGCCCAGCCGGCACGAGTTTCCCGAGGCGCACCCCGGCGATGCCACCGCTGCCGGGGTCTTACGGCAGGCCATCGACAGCGGTGAAAAGCGGTCGGAAGAGATCAGGATCAGGGACAGGCAATCGGGTAGCTTCCGCTTTCACCAGCTAACGGTATCACCTGTACGAAAAGACAGGAAAATATCGAAATGGGTAGGCATATTCTCTGACATACATGCCCAGCGAATGACAAACCAGTTGCTGGAGACCATGGTGGTTGAGCGTACCGCCGAATTGCAAACGGCCAATGCCGAGCTCGCTGCGCGAAACAACGAGCTGGAGCAGTTTGCATTCGTTACCTCGCACGACCTCAATGAACCCCTGCGAAAAATAAAAGTGTTCGTCGACCTGCTCCGGTCGCGGTTTCTCGCCAACAACAACGAAGCCCTTTCTTATATCGACAAGATCACCCGTTCTTCGGTACGGATGACCGAACTGATAGACGACCTGACCCAGTATTCGAAGCTCGATATCGCCGCCGCCGCCGTCAGCATCGACCTCAACCAGATGTTGGAAGAGATACTGATCGACCTGGAGCTGGTGATCAGCGAAAAGCAGGCGCAGATAACCATCGACCCCCTCCCCGCCATCAACGGCATACCGGGACAAATACGCCTGGTATTCCAGAACCTGCTGGGCAACGCGTTGAAATTTGTGCCGGCAGGAACGCCGCCGCGCATACAGATCAGCGCGGGCCGGGTGGAGAACCCCGACGTGCACGAAGGGGCTGCCGATGGCCGGTTTGTACGGATCACCATTTCCGACAACGGCATCGGTTTCGATGAAAAATACCTGCCGAGAATATTCTCTGTTTTCCAGCGGCTCCATACCAAAGACAAATACGAGGGCAGCGGCATCGGGCTATCGATCGTAAAAAAGATCATCGAGAAACACCAGGGATACATAACGGCGAGGAGCGAAGAAGGAAAAGGGGCGACCTTTATCATATTGCTTCCGCTCTGTACAGAAACCAAACCCGCATAATGTCTATGAAACCCGGCTTGCTCGACCTGTCGAAAACATCGGCCTTCAAAAGAAACCTGCTGATCGGTTTTGCCATTTCTTTCCTGCTCCTCGTGGTAAGCTCGGTCGCTTCTTACCAGAGCATCAAGACCCTGATCACCAGGGCCGCCCTGGTAGATCATACAAACGATGTTATCAGCCAGGCCGAAGACGTCATCAGCAAGCTGAAAGATGCTGAAACCGCCCAACGGGGTTTCCTGCTGACGGGGCGCGACGAATTTCTCGTTCCGTACAACGGTACTTCCGAAATGGTGCGCGAGCAATTGCAAAACCTGCGCGCATCCACGATCGACAATCCCGCCCAGGTCGCCCGGATCGACGAGCTCGACAACAAGATAAAGCTGCGTTTCATCCAGCTCCAGAACCTGATCGCCAAAAAAAGAAGCGGAGCCGAAGTGACGATGGAAGACATGCAGGCAGGCCGTATCAGCATGGATGAGATCCGCACCGTCATCAATACCATGGTGCAGGCCGAACACCGTCTGCTCGACGAACGAACTGCCGAAATGGCGAATGTAGCCAGCTATACCCCCGTCGTCATCGTTATAACGGCATTGCTCTCGATGGGTATCATTCTCGTGTCGTTCCGCCGTATTACACGCGACCACGACAACCGGGTGGCCCTGCAGGAGGTGCTAGAAGAAAAAGACAGGGATATCAACCGGCGCATCGGGCTGATACGCGAGGTGGCGGCAAAAATTGCCGACGGCGATTATTCCATCCGCACTTCCGATAACGATACCGACGGACTGGGCTCTTTGTCGAACGCGTTGAACCGGATGGCCGCTTCACTCGAAAGATCATTCCAGCAGCTTGCTGCCAAAGAATGGCAGCAAAGCGGCATTGCCGCGCTGGCGGAGGTCATGTCGGGCGAAAAGGAGCCGGAGCAACTATCGAAAGACGCCCTCGATTTCATTGCCCGGTACACCAACAGCCAGATGGGCGCCATCTATCTTGCTACTGCCGGAAAACATTTCAAAAGGGAAGCGGGATATGCCCTGGCGGGGAAACAGGACCCGGTGTACCTGGAGCCGGGCGAAGGGCTGGCAGGGCAGGCCATCCGGTCGCGGCAACGGTTGTTGCTGAAAGACATTCCTGCCAATAGCATTCGCATGAATTACAGTGCCGGCCAGTTGCAACCCGCAGAGCTGGTGGCCGTACCCCTTATCTTCGAAAACCAGGTAACGGGGCTGATCGAGTTGGGAACGCTGCACGCGTACACCGACAACGATATCGCCTGGCTCGACGCCATCTCCGGGCAGGTAGGCACTTCCGTTAATGTAGCCGTCAACCGGCGGCGTCTGCAGGAACTGCTGCACGAAACCCAATCGCAGGCGGAAGAGCTGCAGGCCCAGCAAGCCGAGCTCGAAAACATCAATACCGAGCTGGAAATAAAAACAGAGCGCCTGCAGGCGTCGGAAGAAGAGCTGCGGGTTCAACAGGAAGAGCTGTTACAGGCCAACCAGGAGCTGGAAGAGCGCAGTGCCGCCCTTGAAGAAAAGAACCTGCTGATCAACGAACGAAACATCGAAATACAGCAAAAGGCCGAAGAGCTGGAGCTCAGCACCCGCTATAAATCGGAGTTCCTGGCCAACATGTCGCACGAGCTGCGCACACCCCTCAACTCCATCTTGCTGCTGTCGCGCCTGCTGGCAGAAAACGGCAACAGTAACCTCAATGCCGAACAGGTGGAATACGCCCGTGTCATCCAGGGCAGCGGGCAGGGACTGCTTCAACTGATCAACGAGATACTGGATCTGTCTAAGATCGAAGCCGGTAAAATGGAGCTCGAATACAACGATGTTTCCATCATCGAACTGCTTGAAGATACCCGGCAGATGTTCCAAGCCATGGCGGCCGATAAGGGACTCGATTTTCACCTCACCGTGGCAGAGGCGCTGCCGCCGCACCTGCATACCGATCGCCTGCGGCTCGACCAGATCATCCGTAACCTGTTGTCGAATGCCCTGAAGTTCACCGAAAAAGGATCGGTTACCCTGGAAGTGACGGCTCCGCGGCCCGGCATCATTTGTTTTACCGTAGCCGATACGGGCATCGGTATCCCGGCCGATAAGCAGCAAATGATCTTCGAAGCCTTCCAGCAGGCCGACGGCTCTACCCGCCGCAAATATGGCGGCACCGGCCTGGGCCTGTCGATCACCCGCGAGCTCACCAAGTTGCTGCAGGGCCGGATCAGCCTGGAAAGCGAGCCCGGCAAAGGCAGCCGCTTTTCGGTCTGCCTGCCACTGAATCGTGCAGCGGCCGACTGGCCCGAAGCAGAAAGACCGGTGGCAGCATCCAAAGACCCCCACGCATCTTTCCCGGTCGACAAGCAATCCGAAACCTTTATTGCCAGCCAGGTGCCGGACAATATTCCCGACGACCGGGAGAATATATTGCCGGGCGATAAGTTCATCGTCATCGTAGAAGACGATATCGGCTTTGCCGCAGCGCTGCTCAAGCTTATCCGCCAGCGTGGTTACAAAGCCATTGTAGCCGTACGGGGCGACGAAGGTGTGGAGCTGGTAAACCGCTACCTGCCTATGGGTATATTGCTCGACATAGAGCTGCCCGTAAAAAGCGGCTGGCAGGTGATGGAAGCGCTGAAGTCAAACCCGCGAACCAGGCATATACCCGTTCATATCATGTCGAGCCATGAGGTCAGGAACAAAAGCCTGCTGCAGGGCGCCGTCGATTTCCTGAACAAGCCGCTGGCCATCGACCAGATGAATGAGGTGTTCCGGAAAATAGAATACATCGTTGAAAAGAGGCCCCATAAGGTGATGATCGTGGAAGAGAACACCAAACATGCGCGGGCGCTTGCCTATTACCTGGAATCGTTCGACATCAGCACCGAGATCAAAACAGAGCTGCAGTCGGGCATAGATGCGCTCCGGTCGGAACAGGCAAACTGCGTGATCATGGATATGGAAGTTCCCGGAACGAATGCGTACGATATGCTGGAACAGGTGAAAACCACCGCGGGGCTGGAGAATATACCCATCATTATCTTTACCGGCCGCAGCCTTTCCAAAACAGACGAAATGCGCATACGCCAGTATGCGGATTCCATTGTGTTGAAAACGGCTCATTCCTACCAGCGCATACTGGATGAGGTATCACTCTTTTTACACCTCGTGTCAGAGCAAAAGCCCGGCCTGGCGCCCACGCCCGTACGCCGGCTCGGCGCTTTGAAAGAAGTGTTGTCAGATAAAACGGTATTGATAGCCGACGACGACGTGAGAAACATATTTTCCCTTACAAAAACACTCGAAAACCTCGGCATGAAAGTGCTGGCCGCCATAGACGGGAAAGAAGCACTGCAGGTGCTGGGCAAACACACGGTCGATATTGTACTGATGGACATGATGATGCCCGAGCTCGACGGCTATGAAACCACCGAACGCATCCGCAGCAATCCGAAGTTCAGGCGGCTGCCGGTGATCGCGATCACATCCAAGGCCATGACGGGGGACCGCGAGAAATGTATCGCCGCGGGCGCGTCCGATTATATCACCAAGCCGGTCGATATCGACCAGTTGCTGAGCCTCTTACGCGTATGGTTATACGAAAACAAATGAGACCGTCCAATCAATTATGACCACCTCTGAAACAACCTTTCGCGACGAAGAGATCGGGCTGTTGCTGGCCGACCTGATCGACAGGTATGGATATGATTTCACGGGGTACACCATGGCTTCGCTGAAGAGACGTATTTCCCGCTTCTTCATCATCAAAAAGTTCCCCAGCTTTGCCGGGCTTCGGTACGCCTTGAAAAATTCAGACGCGCTCTTCCATGAATTCGTGGAAGAGATCACGGTGAATGTAACGGAAATGTTTCGCGACCCGGCTTTTTACCGGGCGCTGTCCGAACAGGTTTTTCCCATGCTGCAAACCAAGCCCTTTATCAGGATCTGGCACGCTGGCTGTTCTACCGGCGAGGAAGTATATTCAACGGCCATATTGCTCGAGGAAGCCGGCCTTCTGGAGAGAAGCCTGCTGTACGCCACCGATATCAACCCTGGTGTACTGGAAAGCTTGCGAAAAGGCATTTATTCACTGGAGCACTTTCGCCAGTTTTCCGAAAGCTATATGCAGGCAGGTGGGAAAAAAGATTTTTCCGCGTATTACACGGCACGATACGGCTTTGCCAAGTTCGACGAAAGGTTGCAGCAGCGAATGGTCGTCTCCACCCATAACCTCGTTTCAGACGGTAGCTTTAACGAATTTCAACTGATCATTTGCAGAAACGTGCTGATCTATTTTGACAAAGGCCTCCAAAACCGTGTACTGACCCTCTTTGACGAAAGCCTGGAACCGCTGGGCTACCTGGCCCTGGGTTCCAAGGAAAGCCTGCGGTTCAGCCAGGTCGCCGCTTCTTATACACCGCTGAGTGCACGTGAAAAAATATGGAAAAAGACCGCATAGATATGGTGCTCATGGGTGGATCAGCCGGCGCGCTGGATGCCATTCTCCGGATATTGTCGCAGATCAGGAAGATACCCGCCGTTCCCATCGCGGTAGTGCTGCACCGAAAAACAGCATACGAAACACTACTCGTTCATCTCCTGAAAGACCAGTCGCCGGTCACCGTCAAAGAAGCCGAAGAAAAAGAAACGGCAGCAGCGGGGCACATGTATGTGGCGCCCGCAGATTATCACCTGCTGTTTGAGGCCGATGGCAGCTTTTCGCTCGATGCTTCTGAAAAAGTAAATTTCAGCCGCCCCAGCATCGATGTAAGCTTTGCCTCTGCCGCAACTGTATATGGCAGCCGGCTGGCCTGCATCCTGTTATCGGGCGCCAATGGCGACGGTACCGAAGGGCTGCGCGCCGCCCGGGCAGGCAACGCAGTCTGTATGGTACAATCGCCTGCTTCCGCCATCATCCCGTTCATGCCCGAACATGCCATCAAAGAACTTGGGCTGCATGAGGTATATTCGCCTGAGCAAATCGGCGCATTCATCAATCAATTATAGGATATGGTTACCCGTTTACTGGTTTTCTTGCTGCTCTTTTCCCTGCATGGCCGCGCTGCCATTGTCGACACGGTCGACACCTACAGCGCCGCCATGAAAAAGAACATCAGGGCCGTTGTGATTCGCCCCACGCAGGCCACGGCGCCCCTGCCTGTACTGTACCTGCTGCATGGCTACAGCGGCAATTATGCCGACTGGATCAGCAAGGTAAAAGACCTTGCAAAAGGCGCCGACCTGTACAGGATGATGATCGTTTGCCCCGACGGCGGTTTCGGGAGCTGGTACTGGGACAGTCCCATCGATCCGGCCTATCAATACGAAACCTATATAACACGCGAGCTGATCCCTTTTATCGATAAGAAGTTCAATACGATTGCCGACAAAAAGGCGCGTGCCATTACCGGCCTGAGCATGGGCGGCCACGGTGCGCTGTTCCTTGCTATGCGCCACCAGCAATTGTTCGGGGCGGCAGGCAGCATGAGTGGGGGTGTCGATATCAGGCCTTTCCCCGAAAACTGGGATATGGCCAAACGGCTCGGCAATTACGCCGAACAGCCCGACCGGTGGGAAAAATCGACCGTTATCAACCAGCTTCACCTGCTAAAGCCCAACTCACTGGCCATGATCATCGACTGCGGCACCAGCGATTTCTTTTACGAAGTGAATGAAGCGCTGCACCGGCAGTTGCTGTACCGCAACATTCCGCACGACTATATCACCCGGCCCGGCGTGCACGACTGGAAATACTGGGGCAACGCGGTCTGGTACCAGCTTCTTTTCTTCAACCGTTACTTCGAGGCGGAAACCTGAGCATTGCGGCAGGCTTCTGCACATTGCCGGCAGGCTTCGGCGCACAGGCGGCAATGTTCCATATGGCGGTGCTTTTCGCATTCGGCCGCGCAGGCATCGCAGATCTCGGCACATTCGTGCAGGAGATGTTGTGCGTGCGGTGAAACCCTGGCGAAAAAAGACGCCGTGGTCTGGCAAATATCGGCGCAATCAAGATCCAGTTTAATGCAGTCGCGCATTTGCGCAACCATCGGCTCATCAAGGCAGCTAACGGCGCAAAACTGGCAGGCAGCCGCACAATTATTTAATGCTTTGAGCAGCGAAGCATGCGTATCGGTAATCATATTGATTAGTTTCTTTATACCGGAAAAAAAACATGCCAGGGAACAATATTGCCCGGCCACTGTTTGAAATACGGGCCTGTTTATAGCAGTAGCCCTTTATAACGATATGCGGATTTTTATTTCACGGATCATTCCCGAGGCGGGGCGCCGGCTGTTGCTGGAAGCGGGACACACGCTTACCGAACATGCGGAAAAGAGGCCTTTATCGCACGAAGAGCTGATCAGGGCCTGCACTTCACAGGATGT
The DNA here is from genome assembly GCA_039811405.1 of Flavihumibacter sp. GTDB lineage: Bacteria > Bacteroidota > Bacteroidia > Chitinophagales > Chitinophagaceae > Flavihumibacter. The sequence continues at coordinate 8,208 of JBDHYM010000090.1, forward strand.
CTTTCTCAGTGTGGGGCACAGTCGCCTCGACGAAGACTTTTTCAGCCGGTGCCGGCACCTGAGAGGCGTAGCCCTGATGAGTGCGGGGTACGACCAGGTAGATATAGCGGCGGCCACGCGCTGGAACATGCCGGTCAGCAATACACCGGGCGTGCTCAGCGCCGCAACGGCCGACATCGCCTTCCTGCTGCTGCTGGCGGTGTCGAGGAACGCTTTTTACAACTACCGACGCATTATTACTGGCGACTGGGGCTTTTTCGAGCCCACCGCCAATCTCGGCATCGAACTATACGGTAAAACCCTGGGTATTGTAGGCCTGGGAAAGATCGGGGCCGATCTGGCCCATAAATGCAAAACCGTTTATAACATGAGGCTGGTTTATCATAACCGCAGCGCCAGTCGTTTCGCCGCTGCCCTCGGCGCAGAATACCTTTCTTTCGAAGAGCTGCTGCAAACCAGCGACGTAGTATCGGTGCATACCGATCTCAATCCGGCAACCGAAGGCATGTTTAACGCCGCCGCTTTTGCCCGCATGAAACCCGGCTCCATTTTTATCAATACCGCCCGCGGGAAAATTCACGACGAGCAGGCCCTTACGCAGGCTTTGCAAAGCGGGCATTTGTGGGGCTGCGGGCTCGATGTTACCCATCCCGAGCCCATGCAGCCCGATAACCCGCTGCTTACCATGCCCCGCGTTTGCATATTGCCACACATCGGGTCAGCTACGGTAGAAACCCGCAACCGGATGGCGGTGATGGCAGCAGAAAATACGCTGGCAGCGCTGCGCGGTGAAAAAATGCCGCAGGTGCTGAATCCGTCGGTATACGGATAAAACGCTTACTGCATCATCTGCATACCCTCGTTGCTGTTCGCCTTCATGTTCTGGCGCTTGAATAGATTCATATCGATCTTACCGAACCGGTAGCTGACACCCAGGCGTACCATCTGCGGGTTATTCAGGCGATAATAGTTCTGGTAAAAGTTGACGCCTTCAGAATACTGGTCGGATTTACGCGTGCGGAAAATATCATTGAAGCTCAGCGTAGCCGTCAGCGCGTTGTCTTTCAGGAAAGAACGTTTCACCGCCAGGTCGATGCCCCAGAAAGGACGGATATATCCCTGCGAGGAGCTTTGCGCCTGCGCCATCGGCGGTCCCCACTGCTGGCCGCTGGTGATCGGCAGGTTTGTTTTCGACTGGAAATCGGCCGATAACTGTACGATGAATTTCGACGGCAGCTTGAAATTGTTATTCCACTTCGCAAACATGCTCCACATCGGGTCTTGCGACGCCGTTTTCAGGTTTTCAATATTGATCCGCGAATTGTACAGGTTCACATTGGTGGTCATATCCCACCATTTGGTGAGTGTATTGATCGAAGTGAGCTCCAGCCCGTATGCAATGCTCGAATTGGCGTTCACATAGGTAGTGATATAGTCGGTCTTCCCCGATATTTCGTTCTCGGCCGTGTCTACATACCGCGTCAGCAGGTTATCGGTGTATTTGTAATAGGCCGATACCAGCAGGGTATTGTTGCCCGCAAACTTCTTGCTGTAGCTAAGTTCGGCCGAGGTAGTGAACTCAGGCACCAGGTTCGGGTTACCACGTGTGATGTTCAGGCTGTCGGTATAATCGGTGTACGGAATGAGCTGGAAGAAATTGGGGCGATTTACGCGACGTGTAACGCTGACCTGCAGCTCCTGGTCGTTTTTGAGCTTCTTGCTCAGGAACAGCGACGGGAACAGGCTCACGGGATAATTGTTCGAAAACTGCTGTCCCGAATTCAGGAGCGTGCCGGTATAGTCGGAGCGCTCGGCGCGAAGCCCGATATTATAACCGAATGTTTCACTCAGCTTTCCGGAGGCCGTTACATAGGCAGCATATACATTGTTCCGGTTCTTATAGTTGGCGGTAGCCATCGGCAGGGGCACAAATTCGTCGGAGCCGGGGTATTTGATGGCATTGTAATTATTGCTCTTGAGGTTATTGATCTGCGCGCGAAGCCCCGTTTCAATTTTCAGCTTGCCGTTGATGGGATTGGCATAATCGGTCTGTATGGTCGTGAACCGGTTGGTACCGTCGCTGATGTTTCTTTGCTGCTGGATAGAACCGACCGCGCCTGTTTTCGTGTAGTAGCTGGTCGTGTACAGGGCGTCGCCCTCATTCTTGCCACCGAAAGAATTGATATCGAAAGTGAGCTCCTCTCCCGTTTTCTTAAAGTTATGCTTCATGCCTGCCTGTAGGCCCAGTCCGTTGAATTCGCGGGTAGAATTCGACGCGCGGTCGGCCAACGTCGACACCGTGCCCGACGGATAAAGGCTGTCGGTCGTAAAGCTGATGTTGTCGGAAGGTCTGAACCTGCCACGCATGCGCGTAACGCCTGCAGAGAGGGTGGTACGGTTCGTTATGAAATAGTCGACACCCAGCCGGCCGAACAGGAAACCGCCTTTGTTGCGATTGGTATTGTCCTGGAAGATACTTACCGGCACTTCACCGCCGTAGTTGTAACGTTCGGTATTGCCGATGCCGCGACCCCGCATCTGGTTGCTCATCAGCGCGGCGGAGATGTTGAACTTGTCCTGCCGCAGGTTGAGGTTACCGCCCAGGTTCCAGCCGCCGAACCGGTCTACCGCCGAATTGATACTGCCGTTGTAACCGGTTTTCTTGTTCTTCTTCAGCACGATATTCAGGATACCTGCATTACCTCCCGACGCGTCGTATTTGGCAGAAGGGTTGGTGATAACTTCTACCGTTTCAATAGCGTCTGCGGGGATCTGGTCGAGGGTCAGCGTGGTAGGCCGTCCGTCAATATACAACTGCGGCGATGCATTGCGCAGCTTTACATTGCCGTCGATGTCTACCTGCAACGATGGGACGTTCCGCATCACGTCGATGGCAGTACCGCCTGCGCTCACTATATTCTTGTCGACACTGAATGTTTTCTTATCGATATCGAGCGTCATACCCGGCTTGGTAGCCACTACGGTTACATCCTGCAACTGGGTGGCATCTGCTTTCATACCAATGCTGCCCAGGTCTTTTTCGGCCGCCGAGGGCGACAGCATCACTGCCTGCTCTACCGGTGCATATCCCACCATAGATATCTTGAGGGTGAACTTTCCCGGGGCGGGCACGCTTTCAAAGCTGAAGTCGCCGTTGCTGCGTGATACCAGCGCCTTGAACAGAATGTCTTTCGGCTTTTTGGCAACGGTATCGAATTTGGATTGCAGCAATATCACCGACGCGTCTGCCAGGCCCTTCCCATTCGGATCGGTCACTTTACCGAACACATGACCGATGGGCATACCCGCGCCGTTAAAGCCCCCAGGGCGACCGCCGCCCATACCGGCAGGCGGCTGGGCAATGCCCGCAACCGTTACCAAAAGAGCCAGTATCAGCGTGTACAACTTTTGCATAAAAATCATTTGAGGCACAAAAATAGCGTGCGTACACCGCGCGGCATAGCCAAATGAGATGGTTTAAGGAAATTTTGCGACGGATTCAGGATCCGGTGATCTCGC
>JBDHYM010000091.1:0-11665 GCA_039811405.1 Flavihumibacter sp.
TCTCCGTTCGATGGATGACCTGAAGCAAAGCGTGCAGACGGCCTACCTGGAGCAGAAAGACCCGCTGGTGATCTATAAAGTGGAAGCCTTTGAGCTGTTCCGTAAAATGGACAGCGAGGTGAATATCGATATCGTGTCTTTCCTATGCCACAGTGGTATTCCTGTAGAGCAGCAGCAGGCCTCACAACAGCAGGCAATCCGTGAAGGCCGTGAGCAGAAAACCGATATGAGCCGGCTGCAGGCCAATAAAGATGAAGTCGATGCCCGCGGCGATGATTATGCCGCCAACCAGAACGACTATTTTGATCCCAGTGGCGGCCCGGTGGTGCAGGAGCCCATCCGGGTGGGTCCGAAAGTGGGAAGGAATGATCCTTGTCCGTGCGGAAGCGGAAAGAAGTTTAAGAATTGTCATGGAGCGAACTGATGGTGATTGGGGGGCTGGGGGTTGAGTCGGCTCTGCGGGTGAGCTTTTACATAGAAATTGGAACGCGTTCGGGGTTATAGCCGGGCGCGTTTTTTATTGGGGATAGCAGGGACTCTACAGGCGGAGTTTCAGGAAGCGTTTGGTGAGAAGGCCGGTGAAAGCGACCACGAGCCACGCGAAGAGCGCTGATTTCAGGAGGCCGACGGCGCCGGTGAGCAGCGATGCAGGAAGCGACCAGTGGGTAAAGCTGATCACCGCATATACGTAGTAAGGAACCAGGTAGCAAAGCAGTGTTTCGGTGCCGGCCGGTTTGATGAGAGAGAACCAGGTGGTTTGCTGGTTGATATCGGTGATATAGTAAACGAGCAGGAAAGAAAGCAGCGAGATGGCGCTGCAGATCAATACCCACGAGGGCGTGGCCCTTATTTTCGAGATGCCGCCGAGGGGCCGGGAGAGAAAGCCCAGTGCCAGGAAAACAATAGCGATGGCGGAGAAGATGAGCAGGAGGCGGCTATAGGAGAAGGTCGGCTTATTGCGTTCGCGCCAGAAGAGCTGCGAGGCAAGGGCGCCCCCGATGGTAAAGGCCGTCATGGCGCCGGCGCCGATGGGTGAAAGAAGCTGGTGCAGGAATCCGTCACCGGGCAAAAGACGGGCATGATTGGCGGCACAAAACGCAATGCTGAGCAGCCACCCGGCGAATAATATTCGCTCATTGCCTTTGCACCAGACAAAAAGCAGCGCAGCGACCAGGTATGCCCAGCCGATCAACCCCAGGATGCCCCACCACCAGGTATTGAAATAAACAGGCGAACCGGCGGCGCCGCCCCGGTAGATAAACGCGAGGTAGAGCAGCACCAGCGCAGCGGCCGCTTTCAGGCTAGTGACCAACCGGGCGCTCCATGTTGGGGGATACTGGTTCCAGATGAGTATAAAAGCGGTGCAGGCGATCACATTCCACCAGCCCCGCGCCAGGCCGGTATCGGCCTCCAGGATGTACTCCCCGTTGACGAGGAAAACACCCATCAATAGCAATGCAAAACCACGCCAGGCAGTGTGGCGTGCGATCTGCCAGGCGGTATCGCCCCGCTGTTGGCGGTTGCGAACGGCGAAAGGAACCGACATGCCCACAATAAACAGGAAGCCCGGAAACACGATGTCTGCCAGCCCCATGCCGTCTGCCGCCGCGGGCACATGCTCCAACCAGGCCGGAATACCGGTAAGCGTACCCAGGTCATTGACAAAGATCATCAGCAACATCGTAAGGGCGCGAAGGGCGTCAATAGCCATTACACGAAACGGCCGGCCTGGAGCGGTTGAAGGATGGGACATGAGAGGTAAGTTAGTACAAAGTTTTAGCTGTTATCGTTTATTCTACACTTTCGGGCAGGCCCCTGGAGGCAATCGTACGCAGGCCCTCTTCAGCGCCAACATTCCAAATTTCTTCAAAATTGAATCTTTAACTTGTCAGATGAAAGTGCTGGTCATAGAAGACGAAAAAGAGCTCGCCAAAAGCATCGTGGAATACCTTGGCGAAGAAAACTATTTGTGTGAAGTTGCCTCCACCTTTACCGATGCCATGAACAAAATAGATGTGTTCGCCTACGATTGCATTTTACTGGACATTACATTACCGGATGGAAACGGGCTGAAAATTTTAGAAGAACTTAAGAAGGAAAACAAGCAGGACGGGGTTATCATCGTTTCGGCAAAAAACGCGCTGGACGACAAGATAAAGGGATTGCAGATCGGTGCTGATGATTACCTTACCAAGCCCTTTCACCTGTCTGAGCTGACAGCACGCATCTACTCCGTTATCCGCAGAAAACAATTCAGCAGCTCGAATATGGTACGGCAGGGCGAACTGGAAATCGATCTCCTGGCCAAGACGGTTTCAGTACACAAAACGGCCGTTGCGCTTACCAAAAAGGAGTTTGACCTGCTCATCTATTTTATCGGGAATAAGAACCGGGTGCTTTCCAAAAGCAACCTGGCGGAACATCTTTCGGGAGAATTCGCCGACATGCTCGACAACCACGATTTCGTATATGCGCATGTTAAGAACCTGAAAAAGAAGCTGGGCTACGCGGGCTGTGAACAGTACCTGAAAACGGTTTACGGAACAGGCTATAAATGGGAAGGATGAAAAACCTGTTACAAAAGTCGCTTGGACAGCTAACCATCTTTGCGTCGGTTGTTTTTGCGTTGAGCATCCCTTCGTATTTCCTCCTGGTTGACTGGATATGGCTTAAAGAACTGGACGAAAACAATGCCCTGATTGCACAAAGAATAGAAAACGAGTTTAACGAACAACATATCAGCGATGAGAAGCTGGCCGAAAGCATAGAGTTCTGGAATGAGATCCAGCCAATAAGTAAGATAACGTATGCAAAAGAACCGTTGACCAAAGACAGCCTGTACACCATCCGGCGGCAAAACCGCTACTCTCAAAAAGAAGCCATCGACCGCTTTCGCGGCTTAAAGACCAGCATTAAAATCAATAACAGGAACTACCTGCTGGTTATTGAAACAAACGTGGAAGAAACCGAAGAAACCGTTGCTTATATTGCCCTGGTCACACTTTTATTTTTCCTGATCCTGGTAATAGGATTTTGGCTGCTGAACAGGCGGCTTTCCAGGAAATTATGGCAACCGTTCCAGGACACTTTGCAAAAGCTGAAGTCTTTCCAACTAAACAGCCGGCAACAAATTGAATTCCAGGAAACCGACACCATAGAATTTGCCGAATTAAACGCTACGCTCGACAAGCTGCTCCGGCATAGCATCGCCACTTACGTTCATCAGAAAGAATTTACAGAAAATGCCTCTCACGAACTGCAAACACCATTGGCGGTTCTCAAAAACAAGCTGGATATCCTGCTGCAAAGCAGTGACCTGACAGAACGACAATACCACATCGCAGAAGAAATGAACAAAGCGTTGATAAGAAGCGCACGCATAAACAAGAACCTGTTGCTGCTTGCCAAAATTGACAACAGCCAGTTCGACCGTTCAGCGCCTGTCGGGCTCGACACCCTGGTGAATCAAAGCATCGACGCTTTACAAACCCATTTTACCGAGAAGAAGATAAGCGTTGTCGGCAATATTCAACCAAATGTTGACGTAAAAGGCAATAACAGCCTGGCCGAGGTGCTAATCAACAACCTGCTGGTCAATGCCATCCGTCACACTCCTCCCGGTGGCTCCATCAGGATAACACTTACCCCATTGAGCCTGGAAGTCGAAAATTCAGGAGATACTGCTTTAAACCCGAACCTGCTGTTCAAACGATTTTCAAGGCTATCGGCAGACAACAGCGGCAGCGGGCTGGGCCTGTCTATCGTCCAGGAAATATGCAGGCTTCATGGCTGGCAGGTTACCTATCGCTTTGAAACCAACAGGCATATTTTCACAGTCGCATTTTAAATACGGCAGCGCCTCCTGCTCAAGAGCCTGGGCGGCCTGCTGTAAGAACGTTCAGGCACTGCTTCTAAATTTCTTCCAAATCATTTTAAAGCTTTGTGATTCATCATCAAAAAAAACCGGAAATGAAGACCTTGCTCTTTCTATTATCGGCAATGGCCTGTACACCTTTCGCCCACGCGCAGGTATCGTCGGTTACCATTTCCGGCATGGTGAAAAACAAGGCGGACAAATCAGTTATTCCCTATGTAAACCTGGTGCTAAAAAACGAAAAAGACAGCGCTTTTGTAGCAGGCACGGTTACGAACGAGGAAGGCCGGTTTTCCATTGCCGGTATTAAGCCCGGAAGCTATCGTCTGGAAGCCTCCTTTATGGGATTTGAACCCAGGCAACAGCCGCTGTTTGTCGGCAGCCTTTCTGCATTCCTGGATGTTCCGGTCATAGAATTGGGTGCACAATCAACCATACTGCAAGACGTCACCGTTACAGCAAAAGCAAGTGATATAAACAGCAAGCTGGACAAAAAGACATACGCCGTTGCAGATAATATCAGCCAGACCGGCGGTTCCGTTTTACAGAGCATGCAGAACCTTCCGGGTGTTACCGTACAGGACGGCAAAGTACAATTGCGGGGAAGCGATAAGGTAACGGTGCTGATCGACGGCAAGCAGACGGCTTTAACAGGGTTCGGCAGCCAAACCGGCCTGGATAATATCCCGGCATCGGCTATCGACAAAATTGAGATCATCAGCAACCCGTCTGCCAAGTATGATGCCAACGGCAATGCAGGTATCATCAATATCATCATGAAGAAGAACAAGCAGGAAGGATTTAACGGCAAGGCCGGTTTTACGGCAGGCCTTGGCTCGCTTTGGGTACGGAAGGAGAGCCTGCCCACCATTCGGCCACAATATACGCTTACCCCCAAAATCAATCCTTCGCTGTCACTGAATTACAGGAAAGACAAGGTGAACATCTTCCTGCAGGCCGATAACCTGTACACCCAAACCCTCAACAAAAACGAATTTGTTACCCGTCACTACGACGATGGAACCATTATCAACTCACAGTTGAAGCGGAACAGGAACACCAATTTCCTGACCACAAAAGCCGGGGTGGACTGGAATATCAGTCAACAAAACACCCTGACGGTTTCGGGAATGTACGGCAGTGAAAAGATCATTGACCGCGGCGACCAGCCTTTCTTTAATGAAGATCTTTCCCATCGCCTGCGCCTGTGGCAGTTCCTGGAAGATGAGCTGAAAACAACAGCGATGGCGACCGCCGCCTACCAGCACAAATTCCAGGATGCAGGTCATTTGCTGAACATTGGTTTCAACTACACTTTTCACCGGGAAAACGAACAATACTTTTACGATAACTACCTGCCATCATCAACAGGAACAGACGCTTTTAAGCTATTGTCTGACGAGCAGGTATATGACTTCAATATAGATTATATCAAACCGCTGAGATACGGGCGGATGGAGACAGGCGTGAAGCTCCGCAACAGAAGCATTCCCACCAATATGGACTTCAGGCCCGGGGCCAATTCGGTACTGGATATGAATGCCGGCGGCTGGGCAAATTACAAAGAGCTGATACCGGCAGTTTACGGGAACTATGTTTTTGAAAATGAAAAATGGGAAGCTGAACTGGGTTTGCGCATGGAATATGTAAAAATACAGTACGACGTGAATCCTAACCACAGCACGTACAAAAGCGATGGCTACAACTATACGCAACCTTTTCCCAATATGAGGCTGGCCTATAAGCTGAACGACAATAATAAAGTTTCTCTCCTCTACAACCGCCGGGTGGACCGGCCCAATGAAGTGGACATCCGTATTTTCCCGAAATACGATGATGCCGAAATCATCAAAGTCGGAAACCCTGCATTGCGCCCGCAGTTTACCAATTCTGTTGAGCTGGGCTATAAAAACAACTGGAACAACGGCTATTTCTATTCTGCCCTGTACCATCGCTTCGCCAACGGCACCATTACACGAATATCAAGCATCGTTCCGGGCAGCACGCTGATATACGCCATATTCCAGAATGCGGGCAGGAGTTACAACACCGGCATGGAGGTCATCTTAAACCAAAAAGTTTCCGGCGTTTATTCGTTCACCGTCAATGGGAACATTTACCGGAACCAGATAGATGCCTTCACCGTTGAAAACCTGTATCCTGTACCCAACAGCTTTTCGGCCGGCAAACAGACCGCCACTTCAGGCAACCTGAAGCTGAATAACATCTTTCGTTTTGCAAGGGAATGGGATGCACAACTGACCGCCGTTTACCTGGCGCCCGATATCATACCACAGGGTAAAATACTGTCAAGGTTTTCAATAGACGCCGGATTGAAAAGGTCGGTTCAGAAAGGCAAAGGAGAGGTTTTCCTGAATGCGACCGACCTGCTGAATACGATGGTCATCAAAAGAAAGATAGACGGGGCCGGTTTTAATTATACCAGCAATGACTATTATGAAACGCAGGTTGTCAGGTTGGGATACAGCTATAAGTTTTAAACAATACGAGCAATGGCCAATGAAATATTCTCACTGAATAGCAAGACGTTGATTATTGTAATGCTGGCACTGTCTTGTACCGGTCGTTTACCGGCGCAGGACACTACCCGGCATCAAACCATCGCTTTACACGATAATATAACCATCGACAAAGCATATAAATTAAGCTATACCCGGCTGATGGCGCCAGCAGTATTGATCGGGTACGGAATAGTGAGCCTGGAGAACGATGGACTGAAACAGCTTAACCTTTCTACCAGGGATGAAATAAACGAACATAGACCCGATCACATCCGGCTGGACAACTATACGCAATATGCACCGGCGTTACTGGTCTACGGGCTGAATGCAGCAGGGATCAAAGGCAAACATAACTTCAGGGACAGGACCATCATATATGCGACCTCACAACTGATCTCTGCCGCCTTTGTAACCCCCTTAAAACGCATTACGAAAGAAGAAAGACCTGACGGATCTGACTTTCAGTCATTTCCTTCGGGGCATACGGCAACTGCATTTTCTTCTGCACATTTTATGTTCAGGGAGTATAAAGACACCCATTTTTGGCTAAGCATTTCGGGGTATTCATTGGCTGTTTTTACCGGCGTGTACAGAACGATAAACGACAAACATTGGGTAAACGATGTAGTGGGCGGCGCAGGTTTTGGTATCTTGTCAACCGAGCTGGCCTATTGGCTGTATCCCAAAATCAACAGGTTGCTTCCCGGTAAAAAGAAAAACGCCGCTACTATGGTAATGCCTTTTTACCAAAACAACAGCTTCGGCGTGGGGTTGGTACAGCATTTCTAACAACCTGCCTGTTATCAATGCCTAACCATACCTTACTCACTTCAACCCGTATTTCAGCATATAACGTTCATTCAACTGTTTCTGCTTATCGGTGAGGTCGATCTGGCGGCCCTGTATAAAGGCCTGCGTTACCACGCTGCTGCGCATATCCAGTATATCGCCTTCGCTGATAACGATATTGGCGTCTTTGCCGGGCTCCAGCGAGCCTGCTTTATCAGCGATACCCAGGATCTTTGCGGCATTGAGCGTGATCGCCTGCAGGGCCTGTTCTTTGCTAAGTCCGTAAGCAGCGGCGGTACCGGCATTGAAAGCGAGGTTACGGCCGCGGGTATTGCCATCGTCGTCGTTGATAGCGTATAAAACGCCTGCCTGCTGCAATGCTGCCGGCGTTTTATACGGCTGGTCAACATCATCGTCGGGCGAGGTAGGCAGGCTGTGCAGGGCGTTCAGGATAACGGCAATATTATTGGCTTTCAGCAACGGCGCAATCCGGTAGCTTTCGCTGGCGCCCACCAATACCACATCCATTCCAAACTCACGGGCAAAATCAACGGCAACCAGCATCTCGCGTACAATATCGCAATGTACATATAGCTTCTGCGTTTTGTTGAACAGGCCTTTCACTGCTTCATACTTCAGGTTGGTGGCGCTGTGGCTGGTTTCTGCCGCATACGCTTTTGCCTCTTTGAAAAAAGCCTTGATACGCTCCACCTGGTCCAGTCCGCGTTTCAGTGGATCACCGGCCGCCGCCAGTCCTACCAACTCGGCATAGGGATTAGGACGGTTTATCAGCTCGGGCATATTGAGATGGATGGCATTTTCCATTTTGTAAGCCGCATCTTCCCAGTTCCAGGCATCAAGCTGCACCACCGACGAAGAGCCGCTGATGACACCCCCCTGGGGAACAATGCCGGCCAGCAAAATACCGTTTGAACGCAGGATATTGATCACTTTAGAATCGGTATTATATGCCACGATTGAACGGATAGACGGGTTGAATTCGCCCAGCTCCCGATAGTCGTTGGTTGCGCGAACAGCCCCGATCTCCGACAGGCCAAGGTTGGTGTTCGCCAGGATCAATCCGGGGTACACGTGTTTCCCTTTGGCATTAAACACCTTTACATCGTCGACCGGAATGGGCATGTCTTTCGCAATCTTCTCGATCTTGCCGTTGCTGACCATGATGGTGGCACCTTCAATCACCTCACCGGTACCGGTATGCACCGTGGCGTCTCTGATAAAGAGCAGTCCCTTGTATTCTTTTGCAGGATAAACCGTTTCCTGGGCCAGTACGGGTACAGCGAGGGCTGCCGCCACGAAAAGGCTGATTATTTTTTTCATCTTAATTGCTTTGGTTGTTTTCATAATCAATCGCATCCGTTACCAGCAGCCCATGCTTGTGGTAATGCTCTTCACAAGTTTGCATGATCTCCATGCTGGCCCTCGCCGGGGCCACCGGCAAACCTGCTTTCTTCTCGCCCAACATCTTTTGCACCAGGCGGTTTCGCTCAGCGCCCAGTGCGGCAGCCATCTGGCGGTCGCGCCCGCGGTCGAAATATACAATGCCATCCACGATGGTCTTTTCTGATTTGGCGTAAATGCTCAGGGGATTGTCGCTCCACAGCACCAGGTCGGCGTCTTTACCGACCCTGATACTGCCCACACGGTCGTCTATGTGCAGCATCCTGGCCGGATTGATGGTTACCATCTTCCACGCATCTTCTTCCGATATGCCGCTGTATTTCACGATCTTGGCCGCTTCCTGGTTGAGGCGGCGGGCCATCTCCGCATCATCCGAATTAATGGCCACATTGATACCCATCTTATGCATGATGCCTGCGTTATAAGCAATGGCATCCACCACTTCCATTTTATAGGCCCACCAGTCGGCAAAAGTGCTGGCATTGGCGCCGTGGGCCCTGATCTTGTCAGCCACTTTATACCCCTCGAGAATATGCGTGAGGGTATTGAAGGGGAAACCGAACCGGTCGCCTACCCGCAAGGCCGCCGTGATCTCGCTCTGCACATAACTGTGACAGGTGATGAAGCGTTTTTTGTTCAGTATCTCTACCAGGGCATCGAGTTCCAGGTCGCGACGTACCACGCTGAACGGATCAACGGCCGCGCCTTTTTTACCGGCGGCAGCCGAAGCCGCCCTGATGGCATTTTCATAATCACGGGCACGTGTAAACGCATCCACAAGCACTTCTTCCACACCCATGCGGGTATCGGGAAAACGGTTGTTCTGCGCCGAGCTGGAACGTTTTACGTTTTCGCCCAGGGCAAACTTGATGAAGGGATCAGCGCCGGCAAACTTCAATCCTTCTGCATTGGCGCCCCAGCGAAGCTTGATCAATTGTGTTTGTCCGCCGATGGTATTCGCCGATCCGTGCAGAATATGCGAAGTGGTCACCCCGCCGCTCAACTGCCGGTAGATATTGATATCTTCCGGGTTCAGGTTATCGGCAATGCGCACTTCAGACGTTACCGACTGGGCGCCTTCATTGATCGACTGCACCGCAATGTGCGAGTGTTCGTCGATGATACCGGCCGAAAGATGCTTGCCGGTTCCGTCGATCACCTGTGCACCGGCGTCGGAAAGGTTTTTACCGATGGCGGCGATCTTGCCGTTCTTCACCAGTACATCGGCGCCCTCCAGTATGCCCTGGGCTTCGCTGGTCCATACCGTCGCATTTTTGATCAGCAGGGTTTTGGCCGTGGGCAGGCTGTCCCACCCGAATCCGTTAAAGGGATAAGTAACCTTGCCCGGCTCTCCGGCCGGTTTTTTTTGCGCGGCATCGCCGGCGGGTGTTCCCGCACTCAGCCGTGCAGCCGTCCACAGCACCTGGTTACCGGTCGGATCGTCGCCCGTACCCTGCCAGATACCGTTGTTATCGACGCCGCTCAGGCGAATGGTATTCTTACTGCCCTTTGATTCGGGGAAACTGATACGAACGATCTTGCCGTCGCTGCTGAACCTGGCATCGATGCTGTCTTTACCGACCATCTTAGCACTGGTGGCGCTCTTTACATCAAGGGTATATTTTGTTGTATTGTTCAGCGTCAGTTCGTACTGGCCGGCAACGGGCGACCAGCCATCGTTGTTCACGGTATAACGCTGGCCCTGCACCCAGTTTTGCAGGATCACGGTTTTTTCGTCGAAGATCGGCCCGGAGGTGATCAGGAAGTTGGCCAGCTTGCCGCTTTCAAGACTACCCACCTCGTTATAGATCCCCAGCGCAACAGCCGGTGTTTTCGTAAGCGCTTCGAGTGCCCTGGCGTCGGAGAGGCCAAACTCGATGGCCTTGCGCAGGTTTGCGAAAAACTGTTTGTTGTCTTTCAGATCAGCGGCTGATAAACAGAAAGGAATACCCGCTTTGTCGAAAGCCGCCGCATTGCCAGGAGCAAGTTCCCAGTGCTTCATATCGCCAAGCGATACAAAACGGGCATCGGCCGGGTCTTCCACATCCATCGCCTGCGGATAATTCAGGGTAAGAATATAGGTCGCTTTCGATGCCTTGATATCGCTGATACGCTGGTATTCATTACCACCGCCTTTGATGATGAACTGCACACCGAATTCGTCGCCGATGTTGTCGGCGCGCAGGTCGGCCCACTTGTCGCCCGCATCAAATACCTGCGGCAGCGAGAGGTTCCTGTTAAAAGCCTGGAGACTGAGGTTCAGCCCTTCTTTAGCAGCATTCTGCTGGTACCATTTGGCGTCGATAAAGGTTTGCCGCAGCAGCGCGATGGTACCCATCAGGCTGGCCGGGTAACTTTGCGTAGATGAGCCCTTGCTGAATGAGTAAAAAGCAGCGCCCCTTTCACGCAGCACGGTCTTGTTCTCTTTGTCGCCCGCCAGGGTAGCCACCACACCGGTGCCGCGGGTTATCCCGTCTTTTACGTGCGAAAGCACGGTACCGAACCCGGCATCGCGCAACGATTTGGCTTTGGCCTCATCGGTCGCAAACATCGTCACAGCATCCACGGTGCTGCGAATGGCCTGGTTCCAGCCATAAGCGCCTTTCTGGTTGGAATTGAACTGGGCGGGAGCGCCCCAGTTAGCACGGGCGGGCCGCTCAACAGCGGGCAGCCCGTAGTCGCTGTACAGGTCGATGAAAGAAGGATAGATGAATTTGCCTTTGCAATCTATCAGCATCGCTTCTTTGGGTATGTTCACCGAAGTGCCCGCGGCAATGATCCTGCCTTCTTTTACCAGCAGGGTTGCGTTCTGCACGGCGGCGGCGGGCGATACTACCAGGGTTGCATGGGTAAAGGCATAGGTCGTTTGCCTGGGTTCCGCAATGCCGTTCACCGGAAAAGTCGGTTGTGCCTGCACGATAGTAAACGAAAGGGCGAGCGCCAGGAAAGCGGGCCATTTTCCGCCCTTTGTACGGCGGGGGAGTTTTCTCATACGCGTAGTTTAAATGCTGGCGCCGAATTTAGCCAAATGGACTAACTTCGGTTGTACGAATTTTAA
>JBDHYM010000092.1:0-11636 GCA_039811405.1 Flavihumibacter sp.
CAGACCGAAGTGCTGGCGTCAGACAAACTGAGTGTTATTGATTTTTGGGCGGAATGGTGCGGACCCTGCCGTGCAATAGGTCCGGTGATCGAAGAGCTGTCGAAAGAATACGACGGGAAAGTAAAGATCGGCAAAGTGAATGTCGACAACAACCCGCAGTTATCGATCAACTACGGCATCACTTCCATTCCTGCCATTCTTTTTGTTAAAGGCGGACAGGTGGTCGACAAGCTCGTGGGCGCGCAGCCGAAAGCCAACTTCGTGAAGAAGATCGAAGCGCATATTTGACAAAGTCAAAAGTCAAAACCGGTCGCCGGTACAGGAGCAATCGTTATAACTGGTAAGTTGTGAGGGTTGTCGCTGTGTTGGGGCCGGTTTAATTTTGGCCTTAGTTGAAGATTATCTGGTCACTTGCGGGAAACTAAAAGAGACCCGGACAAAACGTTCAAAGGCTCATTCAATATTCGTATCAGTGATACGTAGCTAACTCCTTTAGCGACCCTTTTTGATTTTTGACTTCTTATACCATCCCTTTCTTTACGCCCCTTGGCGTTTCATTCGTCCACGATTTAAATGCCTTTCGGAACGCCGTGAGATCCGAGTATCCCAGGATGTCGGAAATCTCGGATATTTTGATGGCGGGATTTTGCATTAGCTGTAAGGCAATTTCTTTTCTTGTTTCTCCGGCGATATAGCGGAAAGTAGTTTGTTCTTCCAGCAACCTGCGTTGCAAATGGCGGGGTGTCATATTCAATGCCGACGCTGCTTCCTCAATCGTAGGTATTCTTCCCCTGAACTGCATGAATAACAGTTGTTTTAAATTTTCTCCCGTGCTCACGGCTCCCAATAATGCCTGTTTATCGGCCACCATGGAATTGAATAACCGGAACATGGATTGGTCACTGGTTAGCACAGCCGCCGATAGATCTTCTTTATGCAGCACAATGCGGTTGGCTTCTTTATTGAAAAGCACCTCACAGCCGAAAAAGTTTCTGTATGCCGAAACTTCCCGCATCTCGTAAGCCAATTCAATTCTTAATGGAATGATACGCCTGCCAGACAGGGCATACAGCGTATTTACAATGGCTGCGAATAGGAAATCATTGGCATGCCTTGCAGGTTCCGGATGCTTCAGGCGCCACATCTTGTTCTGTTCAATTTCAAGAACAGCTATCCCATCGATGGTGTACCGGTATTCCACCATCGGCGATACCATATGGCCGTATCGGCATAATACCTGAAGTGCGTGGTTAATATCTTTACTGCTTTGGATCAAAAAGCCAACCATTCCATGAAGCAGCCTGTCTACGCCAATACCTACGTGCAAGCCGATCAATGGATCGCCCGACAGCTTTAGAAGAGGCGCCCAAATAAGCGCCGCTTTCTCCCATTCAACCATATTCTCGGAGTCGCTGATTTCTTCGGCACTGATACCCGACATCTGGCAAAGGGTATCGAATGCAGCTCCAAATGAAGCAGCCGTTTGAAAAATAGTCCGAATAACGGTACCCTGTAAAGCCATGGCATAAAATATATCATTTCAGGCAGAATATATCCCTTTTCCGGCCTGTGCAATGGAGGTCCTTTGCAGTATCAATTACAAATGTATGAAACCTGAAAAAAACTTCTTTCTAAGAAAATGGGTAACGGGCAACCTGGCCGTTTACCCGGTCGCATTGGGCTTACTGCACCCGCTTATTGCGCATGGCCTTACCGGCGATCATGATAAACTGTTAACAACCCCGCAGTTTATTATGCATACCTTATCTCTATTCGTTTTCGTTTTCGTCCTCGTAAGAACGCAAAACAGCATTTTTCAGCTCGTTGGGAAACCGGTTTTCACCGCCGGTATCTGGCCATTTTTATTATTTGCGCCCTGGATGTTCTGGCTGGGCTATTATACCCTTTTTGTTCCCTTCGATATATTATTTATGTTCCTGTCAATTGGCATTATCAACGCCGTACAATTGAAACCAATTGTCAGGTTCCCGGCAAAATGGGTATGGCAATGCATACTGGGCTATTTTCTGGCCGCCGTAGCCGGTATTGTTATAGGATTGGGTGCATTCCTGCTTTATTATAAAGACATACAGGGAATTGCCAGAGATTTCGCCACCTGGCTGTCCATCAGCATTCCCGCTGCGCTGGTGCTGGCTTTCTACTTCAGGTACATTCTTGCGACCCAGATTGTACTGCCCGAATACGAGGCATCCGATATGACGCCAAACCAGAAAGCGTATTTCTCAAAAATCGCCTGAAAGCGGTCATTGAAATTACCCGTCAAAATATTCAAATGAAACACAACGCATACAAAATCCTCCTGGTACTTACAGGAAGTGCTGTTTTAACCGCCTGCAGCAAAAATGACAATGACGGCGGTTTACCAGGAGGGCCCGAAGCAAAAAAGGGTCTTGTAACCGGCGTGGTCACAGATGTTAAAAACCTCCCTGTGAAAGACGCCCGCATAACCATTGAGCATACCGTCTGGTACAACAGTTATCTCTTCGCCTCCAGCAACCAGGAAGGGAAATACCAGGTGTCGATCCCCGATGATCCTGCGGGGGACTGGACAGCCAAGGCGCAGCTCACAAAAACCGCTTACGGACAAACCTACAAGTTTGAGCTGGAGCCGGATAAAACCGGCGCCTTTGACAAAACCGGCGGTGCAGTGCGGAACTTTACATGGAAGCTAAGCGGCCCGCTGCCGGGGAGTACCGGTTATTATGGCGCGCATGTTGATCTGTACCCCTTTGGCGCAGATGTCGATATGACAAAAATAAAGCTGCTATTTACCCCTTTCCCCGGTGAAACCGGTCTTATTGATGGCACCACATCTACTGCATTTGAAAGACAGGTAGAAGAGATAGCGGGAATCTTTATGGTGAAAGATGTGCCTGTAGGAAAATACACCGTCAAGACCGCATATGCTGGTAAAAAACTATTACTCAACAACCGCTATGCCGATGATATCGACGAAGAAACCAAGACCATCGTTTTTGGCAAGTACGGCTACCTTGGCGACACTGAATACAATATCAGCTTCTACATAGTAGCATCAAATTGACTTGAAATGCATCTTACGACTAACCAGCATAACCACGATGAGGGCGAATGCAGGTGTTATTCTCACGCTACTCATGCGTTGGTTGTTTGTGTTTCTCTAAGTGTCCGCCGGCATTACTGCCAATGGATATATGCCAGTATATTAATCAAATATCCGATTTCTTATTTTCCCCCATTTTGGGGGTTTTAGTATTTTAGCGAATGAACCAATAAGATCATGGACTTTATCGATTATTACAAAGTGCTGGGCGTTGACAAGAACGCATCGACCGACGATATTAAAAAGGCCTACCGGAAGCTGGCGCGAAAACATCATCCCGACCTGAACCCCAATGACGATAAAGCACACAAGCTTTTTCAACAGATCAATGAGGCCAACGAGGTATTGAGCGACCCCGAGAAGCGGAAGAAATACGACCAATACGGCAAAGACTGGCAACACGCCGACCAGTTTGAACAGGCAAGGCGGGCGCAGGGAAGCGGTGGCCAGGGCTTCGGCGGCGGCAACCCGTTTGGCGCTGGTGCCGGCAATCCGTTTGGCGCTGGTGGCGAATGGAGCTATTCAGGTGAAGGCGGCGACGAAGGGTTTTCAGATTTTTTTTCCAACCTGTTTGGGCAGTCGGGCAAGAGCAGCCGCAGCGGGCGAAAAACACAGTTCCGCGGGCAAGACATTGAAGCCAGCATGGAGCTGCCCCTATCAGCCGCTTACCGTACCCACCAGCAGACTTTCTCCGTTAACGGGAAGAATATCCGCATTACCATACCGGCGGGTATCGAAGACGAACAAAAGATCAAGCTGGGCGGCCATGGCGGCCCGGGTGTGAACGGCGGGCCCAACGGAGACCTGTACATCACTTTTCACGTCGTCAACGACACGCCGTACCAGCGCATCGGAAACGACCTGCATCGTAAGATTGAAATCGATTTATATACAGCCCTGCTGGGCGGCGATACCACCGTTGAAACGATGGATGGAAAAGTGAAACTGAAGGTAGCGCCCGGTACGCAGCCGGGTACAAAAGTGCGGCTGAAAGGCAAGGGGTTTCCCGTGTATAAGCAAGAGGGACAATTCGGCGATTTCTTCGTGGAATACCAGGTCAAGCTGCCCACCCAGCTTTCGCCCGAACAAATCGAACTCGTAAAAAAGCTTGCTTCACTTTAAAAATAAACAGATGGAAACAATACAATGGATCCCTGTTACTTTGTTTTGCGAAAGCCACCGGATCGAGACAACCTTTATCGATGAGCTGGAACAATTCGGCCTGATCGAATTGAAAGTGGAGCAAAGCACACGCCTCATAGCCGCCGATCATTTACCGGCGGTAGAAAAAATGTTGCTGCTGCACGAGGAAATGGGTATTAATCTGGAAGGCATTGAAACCGTTATGCACCTGCTCGATAAGATACAACTTATGCAGTCGGAAATGCTGCAAATGCGCAAACGCCTGCGCAGCTTTGACGGGTTATAACATTCAGCCGGTTTTCCGACCAACTATTTATTATCTGCCGGTTTTGGTTTATTTTTTGGCGGCGCACCTAAGAGCAGATGGCCTATTTTAGCGTATCGCGAACCAAACCCGCTTATGCGCCCTATATACCTGTGCTTTTTACTGCTATGCGGCTGCTTCGGCGCCCTGTCGCAAAGTTCGTCGCAGCTCCTGCAATCGCTCGAAGCGTCGCCGGCCGACAGCAACCGGTTGAATACGCTGATACGGCTTTCGCGTATGTATTATGATATCAATACCGACAGCGGGCTCCTTTTTTCCAATGAAGCCATCGACCTGGCCCGCCGGTTGAAAATGCCGGAAAAAGAAGCCGAGGGACTCAAATTCAAGGGCGACAATTTTGACGTACGCGGCACCTATGATTCGGCCGAGCTGTTTTTCAACCAGGCGATGGAAATCCAGCAAAAACGAAAAGACCATAAATCGGTTGCCGGCCTGCTGCTTCGGATCGGGTCCCTTTATGAAGCCAGGTCGTCTTATATCGAAGCCAGCAACTATTTCTACCGGGCGCTGGCTATCGGCGAAAAGCAGGGCCTGGTGCAGGTAGAAGCGGTAGCCGCTGCCAACCTTGCGCTGGTACAGCAGCACCTCGCCAATTACGCCGAAGCCGTAACCCATTATGCAAAGGTGCTGGCCCTGTTCCGGTCTGTCAACGACACCGCCAATATGATTACCGCGCTGAACAATATGGCTTCCGCCTGTTCGCAACCTGCCTTTATGCGGCTGGATTCAGCCTGGCAGTTCGCGAACGAAGCAAAAGGGTTGGCAGAGAAAACAGAGAACTATCGCCAGTTGTCCACCGCCACCAATGCGCTTGCCGGTATTTACTACGAGCGAAAACAATACGATTCCGCCATTCTCACCTATCGCCAAACCATCGCGCTGGCCCAAATGGTCAACAACCCTGTCGGGAGGGCCATTGCTCTGCATTACATGGCTGAAATGTGCCGGGTGGCGCCCGATTCGGTTTTGCGCCGACAGGGCATCATGCCTGCAAACAAACTGGACTCGGCGCTGGCCTTCGAGGAAAAAGCTCTCGACATACTGGCGGCGCATGAAGACGTGCAGCGGCAGGGCGAAGCCTGGCAGAATATGTCGGCTATCTACGAAGCGATGAACAATTACCCGGCGGCACTGGCAGCCTTCAAAAAACACAAACAATTCCAGGACTCGGTTTTCAACGACGAGAAAAAAGAAGCGCTGCTGCAGGCCAAAATGCAATTCGACGCAGAAAAGAAAGAAGAGACGCATCGCGCCGAGCTAAAAAAACAGACGCTGATCAGGAACAGTGCCATTGCCGGAGGCCTGGGCCTGCTGGTTATCGGCGGTGTGATAGCCCGGCAACGCAACCGCCGCCGCGCTGCCCTGCAAAAACAAAAGGAAGCTGAACTGCGGTCGGCCATCGCTGAAACAGAGCTAAGAGCCCTGCGCAGCCAGATGAATCCGCATTTTATTTTCAACTGCCTGGGTAGCATCGCCGATTTTATCCGGAAGAACGACCTCGATGCCGCCGACCGGTACCTGAATAAATTTGCCCGGCTGATCAGGATGGTGCTGGAAAGCAGCGGTGAGAAATCGATCCCGCTGGCCGAAGACCTCCAGGCCCTTCGGCTCTACCTGGAGCTCGAAGCCTTGCGCACCAACCAGGCTTTCAGCTACCAGATAACGGTCAGCGATGCCATTCCGCAGGAGGAAACCATGATCCCCCCGCTTATTCTGCAGCCTTTTGTTGAAAACAGTGTATGGCATGGGGTGGCGGGCATGCAGGGAAAGGGAAAGATCGATATACATATTTCCGCAAAGAACGACCGCCTCGAATGCAGGATCTCCGACAACGGAAAAGGCAGGAAACAGGCCGCATTCCCGGGCGATCCAAACAAACCGAAATCATTCGGTACCAGCATCACGCGCGACAGGCTTTCGCTCTGGCAAAAAGCAGGCGCAGCACCCGCCAGCTTAACCATCAACGACCTCGATACCGGTACCGAAGTGATTGTCGACATACCATTATATGACCAGGCAGCAATAAACGCATGATAAGAGCCCTCATCATCGACGACGAACCCCATTGCATTGAACGCATTAAAAGCCTGGCGGCAGAGCTGCTGCCGGAAAAATTGCACATCATGGCGGGACTGGCTGATTACGACGAAGCGCTCGCCGCCATCAGGCAATACCGGCCCGACCTTATTTTTCTCGACATCCAGTTAGCCCCTGACCGAACCGGCTTCGACCTGCTCGGAGAGCTGGGTGAGCAACCCGTTTCAGTGATCTTCACGACCGCCTACGACCGGTATGCCGTAAAGGCATTTCGCTTCAGCGCGCTCGATTACCTGCTGAAACCTGTGGGTGCCGACGAACTGGTGGAAGCGGTGCAGAAACAGATCGACCGCAATCCCCTGGTACAAACCAGCAGCAAGATCGAGAGCCTGCTCGGTAATCTATACGGCGCCGGCAAGCGCATTTCCATCCCGGTGTTAACAGGCGTTGAGATTCTGAAGCTGGAAGACATTCTCTATTGCATATCAGCCGTAAACTATACCACCATCTATCTCAAAGACAAGAAGAAGCTCACGGTAGCCAAAGTGCTGAAAGAGTTTGAGGAGATGCTGACCGAATTCAATTTCTGCCGCATTCACAATTCCCACCTCATTAACCTGGCCCATGTAAAAGCCTACAACAGGGGCAAAGGCGGCTTTGTGCAGATGAGCGACGGTGCTTCGCTGGAAGTTTCCACCCGACGGAAAGACGGCTTCCTCGAAAAGCTCAAAAGAATTTAGACGATACGGCAGCGCCGTTCACAGCAGGATGCCCGCGATAGTGGCGCTCAGATAAGACGCCAGTGTACCGCATAACAACGCCTTAAGACCAATCCGGGCCAGGTCGCCCCGGCGCCCCGGCGCCAACTCACCGATACCGCCGATCTGCATGCCCACCGAGCTGAAATTCGCAAAGCCACAGATGGCCACCGATACGATCAGCAATCCTTTCTCTGAAAGAATGGGCACCGATTTATTGGTCAGGTTCTGAAATGCCACAAACTCGTTAATGGTCAGCTTTTGTCCCAGCAAGGTCGCAGCATTGTTCACATCTTCGCCCGGCACACCCATGGCCCAGGCCATCGGGTAAAACAGCTTGCCGAAAATATAATTCAGGCTGAGATCGAACGAAGGATTGAAAATATGCCCGATCTTGATCAGCACCCAATCGGTCAATGCGATCACCGCAATAAAGCCGATCAGCATGGCGATCACATTCATCGCGATCTTAAAGCCATCGCCCGCGCCATGGGAGATAGCATCGATCAGGTTGGTATAATGGCTCTTCACTTCCAGCTTCACGGTACCCCTGGTTTGCGACTCTTCGGTTTCGGGCATCACTATTTTGGAGATCACCAGCGCACCCGGCGCCGCCATCAGGCTGGCCATGATCAGCTTCGGCGCCAGGTCCATACCCGCCTGTGCGCCCATATTCGCATACACCACCAAAATACCGCCCGCTATGCAGGCCATGCTGCCGCTCATGCTGGCCAGGAGCTCGCTCATCGTCATGGTAGGTATATACGGGCGGATCATCACCTGGGCTTCCACCTGCCCCACAAAAGCGCTGGCTACATTGCTCAGCGCCTCAGCGCCGCTTACCCGCATCACCCAGTTCATGGCACGGGCGATCAATGCCACAATTCTCTGCATGACGCCGAAATGATAGAATACCGCTACCAGCGCGCATACCAGTATAATGGTGGCCGTTACATTAAACGCGAACACAAAGCCCGATACCGCATAATTGGCGATGCCTCCGTCGGGTGTGGGCGTGGCGATACCGCCATACACAAAGGAAGCGCCCTGCCGGGCGAACTGCTCTATCTTTTCCATGCCCTTGCCCAGGTACTGAAAAAACCGCGTAACTGCCGGTACTTTCAATATCAGCACGGCGAGAACAAGCTGCAAAGCCAGCCCGCTGCCAATAACCCGCAGGTTTATTCTTTTCTTATTGTTGGAAAAAAGCCAGGCAATACCCAGAATCAGCAGAATGCCCAGAACTCCCTGGAAGCGCGCCATGCAGTATCGTTTTTGTTCACCCCAAGATAGTATAACTTTGTCACTGAAACGGAAGCACATGACAACGTCGGTTTACAATGCATTGGCAACAAACAACAGTACCCTGCAGCGCATAGGCCAGAAAGTGATAGACGGCGCACGGATCGGCCCGGACGAAGGCGTTTATCTCTTCGAGCACGGGTCGCTGGCCTGGCTCGGCGCCCTGGCCAACCATGTGCGGGAAAAAATGCACGGCAACAATACCTATTTCAACCGGAACTTTCATATTGAACCCACCAATGTGTGTGTGTTCAGTTGTAAGTTCTGCTCTTATTCGCGCCTGTACGCGCACAAGGAAGAAGGCTGGGAACTGAGTACCGACCAGATGCTCGACATCGTTAAGAAATACGACGGCCAGCCGGTTACCGAAGTACATATTGTAGGAGGCGTACACCCCAAGCTCACCATGGCTTTCTTCAAAGACCTGCTGCAGAAGATCAGGGCACACCGGCCCGATCTGCACATCAAGGCCTTTACGCCGGTGGAGCTGGACTATATGTTCCGCAAGGCAAAGCTCACACCCGAAGAAGGCATGCGCGAGCTGCATGACGCGGGGCTGGACTCCCTGCCCGGCGGCGGCGCCGAGATCTTCGCCCCCGAAATACGGTCGCAGATATGCGACGACAAAGTAGATGCGGAAGGCTGGCTGCGCATTCACCGCGCGGCGCATAACCTGGGCATGCACAGCAATGCCACCATGTTGTACGGTCACATCGAATCCTATGCGCATCGCATTGACCATATGGAACGGCTGCGTTGCCTGCAGGATGAAACCGGCGGCTTCAACACATTTATCCCGCTCAAGTTCCGCAACAAAGACAACGAGATGAGTTATGTGCCCGAATCCAGTACGGTGGAAGACATGAAGATGTATGCGATGGCCCGCATCTATATGGATAATTTCCCCCACCTGAAAGCGTACTGGCCCATGCTGGGTCGCAACAAGGCGCAGCTCACGCTGTCGTTCGGCGTCAATGATATCGACGGCACGATCGACGACTCTACCAAGATCTATTCGATGGCCGGTTCGGAAGAACAGAATCCATCGATGACCACCGAGCAACTGGTGACACTGATCCGCCAGGCCGGCCGCAAACCGGTAGAGCGCGACACCCTGTACAAAGTGGTGAAGGAATTTGAAATGGCTTGAGCCTAGGGCGACTGGTACGGCCTGCTCAAGCTGCGTTTTCACCACAGGTCATGGAAGATATGGCCGTCTGGGTACTGGCAAAAACAAAAAACTGACCCGCTTTTTTACCCGGATGAAATCTTAATATGGCGGTAACGCTTTTTGTGGTAAATTGAAAATGCATGACGCCGACGATTGCCATACCGCTCTCCGGGTGCAGCACCATTAACTGGCTGCACTTCTTCCCGTCGCAAAAGGCCTTTGGTACGTTTGCCCCGGCATGGGGCTGAAAAGCGCCACCCGGGGACGACCATCCTCCTTTCTTCAAACTTCATAAACTTTATGACATGACTTCTCACAAGTCATTGCCCTCTGCCGTTACGGTAGTAATGCTTATGCTTATCATGCTGGTCGGTATTCTGACCGAAAGGGCTTTTCTGGAAAACAACGTGACAGACATAATGCTGCTGCTAACCGTTACTGCAGTGATCCTGACCATACGGCAAATCCCGCAGCGCAAAAGCATCAGCACTCCGGCAAACTGATAGGGATATTGATGGCGAGGCCGCCATCGGCTGTTTCCTTGTATTTGCTGTTCATGTCCAGCGCCGTTTCCCACATGGTTTTCACCACGGTATCGAGCGATACTTTCGCATAGTCGGGCGCACTTTGCAAGGCAAGTTGCGCCGCGGTAATGGCCTTGATAGCACCCATGGTGTTGCGTTCGATGCAGGGCACCTGCACCAGTCCGCCGATCGGGTCGCAGGTTAGCCCCAGGTGATGCTCCATGGCGATCTCCGCTGCCATCAGCGCCTGCCGCTGGGTGCCTCCCAGCGATTCTGTCAGCGCACCCGCCGCCATAGCGCTCGATACGCCGATCTCGGCCTGGCAGCCACCCATGGCCGCCGAAATGGTGGCGCCCTTTTTAAAGATGCTGCCGATCTCCGATGCCGTGAGTAAAAACTGGTTGATCTTCACCGGGTCATCACCGCCGGCAAACACCACATAGTAAAATAACACCGCGGGTATAACCCCCGCTGCCCCGTTGGTGGGCGCCGTGACCACACGGCCGAAGGAGGCATTTTGCTCGTTAACGGCCAGGGCGAAACAGCTCACCCAATCGAGCGTATAGGTAAACCCGTTCCCGCCCTCACGAATGGCCTTGAGCCAGCTATCGAAACCTGTATAAGCCGCCTCGCGCAACAGCTTCCTGTTCAGTGCCGGCGCCCGGCGTTTCACCTCGAGCCCGCCGGGAAGCACGCCCTCCTGGTGACAGCCTTTGTAAATACATTCCCGCATCACCGACCACAACTGTGCCAGCCCCGCACGGGTTTGCTCTTCCGGTCGCCAACCCAGTTCGTTCTCGCTTACAATTTCATGGATAGCCAGGCCTGTTTTACGGCACCAGTGCAATAGCTGTTCGGCAGTGTCTACCGGAAAAGGCAGTTGCACCTGGTCGCTCGCAGCAGCGACCGCCCACCGAATACCAGGTGCTGGCCAGCTCTTCACCGGTATCGAGCCGCAGTAAAAAGCTCAACGCATTGGGATGGTAAGGCAGGCTCTCCCGCACCAGGAAAACCAACTGCGTGGCCGGATCGAAATCGATGGTTTTCTCACCGCCCAGCCGCATGGTTTTATGGCTGCGCAGTCGGGCGATGATATCGTTGATGGCATCCACATCGCAGGTAACGGGGTCTTCATCGAGCAGCCCCATCATCACGGCGATGTCGGTACCGTGCCCCCGCCCCGTTTTTGCCAGCGAACCGTACAGCAATACCGACAGCGATACGACCTGCTGCAATTGCTGTTTTTCGCGCAGTTGCTGGAGGAAAAAACGAG
>JBDHYM010000093.1:0-11560 GCA_039811405.1 Flavihumibacter sp.
GTACCCAATTCGATCTCGCGGGTGAACTCGGGGCGGATATCCTGGTTACCGGCACTGTTCTGGTAAGTATAGCCTGCCAATCCGTTGAAGGGGAAGCTAACACCGGTTGAGCCGAAACCATCACCGGCAGAAGCAGTACCATAGTAGGTGTTGGTGGCATAAGCACCGGCGCCCTTACCTACCTCACCCATATTGGCACGTATCTTCAGGTAATCGAGAATACCGTCTTTCAGCGAAGGAATTGCTTCGGTAGCCACAAAGCTCACCGCTACCGCCGGGTAGAATATCGAACGGTGCTGCTTGGTCAGTGTGGAAGAGAAGTCGTTCCGCGCCTTCACGTTCAGGTTCACAATCTGCCGGTAGTCGACCGAGAAGTCGGCAAATACACCGAACAGGCGTGTTTGCGTATACCCGTCAGACGTGGTGAACGAGGTGAAGTTTTTCAGGTTGGCGAAGCCGGGAATGGTGATCGAACGGCCGGTGGTTGTCAGGAAATTGCTATAGTCTGCCACTACTTCATTACCTACAGTACCCGAAAGATTGAAGTCGCCTACTGTGCGGTTGCCAGACAACGTGAAATAGCTGCTCAGGTTACGGGCCAGCTCTTTGTTGTCGACAAGACCGCCGGCACCGGCAGAGTTGGTGTTACCGTTACTGCGAACGCCTTTGTCGTCGAAACCGATATAACCGCTATTGATCACGTCGGCACCGATTTTCAAGTCGGCTTGCAGCCATTTGGTAATGGCGTAGTTGAGGTTGATATTACCGAAGAAACGGTTCGACTCGCTTTGGCGCCTGATATGTTCGATTGCCCAGTACGGGTTTTCTTCAGATGTTGAATACCATATCTGGTTACCCTGGTCGTCGGTCACCGGCAAACCGGTAACATCATAAGAGCGCGGGGCATAGATACCGCGCCAGAGCGGGTTCGCGCCCTGGTTACCTGCCTGCGTACGGTCTGCCCGGTTGTTCACATAGCTGAACGACGTATTAAGCTTCAGCTTGTTGCTCAGTTTGGCACCTGCGTTCACCGAGAAGTTGTTCCGGCGAATGGTGTTTCCTGGCACGAGCGGAATCTGGATGTTATTACCATAAGATACGCGGTAATTGTATTTATCCGAGGCGCCCGAGAAACTTACCGTGTTATCGTACGATTGCGAATGACGCAGAATGTCTCTTACGTTATTGGGATACGCCTGCAGCTTAACGCGGTCACCGAGAATGTTGGTCACTTCCTGGCCTTCGATACGCGGTCCCCAGGAGGTAGCGCGGGCTACCCAGCGGGTGGGATCGGTGGCGTCACCATACATACCGTTGGTGCCCTGTGCATATTCATTCTGGTATTCAGGAAAACGGTTCACGGTGCCAATCGCTGTATTGGACGAAACAGATACGCTGGTGCGGCCGGTTTTCCCTTTTTTGGTGGTAATAAGGATTACACCCGAAGCCGCGCGTGATCCGTACAATACGGTAGCCGCGGCGCCTTTCAGTACGCTTACATTTTCAATGTCTTCGGGGTTGATATCGGCTACCCGGCTGCTGTTGGCAACACCTGAGTTTACCGAGTTATTGCCACCGCTGTTGTCGATGGGTACACCGTCAACCACGTACAGCGGCTGGTTGCTGCGGGTAATACTGGAGAAACCGCGGATGGTAACGTTGGAGCTACCGAAGCCGCCGGTACCTGATACCTGCACACCGGCTACTTTACCGGCCAGGGCGTTGGTGATATCGGGGGTGGGTGAATTGTTGATTTCGTCGGTGTTCAGTTTGGCAACACCATAACCCAGGGTCTTCTTGTCGCGCTGGATGCCGAAGGAGGTTACCACCACTTCTTCCATGGCCTTGTCTTCTTCCACCATCTTTACGGTGATATTGGTTTTGGTGCCTACAGGTATTTCCTGCGCCACAAAACCGACATTGGAAAACACCAGCACATCGGCCGGTTCGGCAGAAAGGGAGAATTCTCCCTTTTCATTGGTGGAGGTACCTACGTTGGTGCCCTTGATGGTAACGCTCACCGCTACCAGGGGCTCGCCCTTTGCATTGGTTACTTTCCCTTTAACCGGAACCGGCGCTACGGCTTCGTCTGCGTCGGCTGTCATGGCCGGGATCTTGCCATCGGCCGGCACGATCAGTATTTGGGAGTTCAGTTGCTTGAACGACAACGTTGAATTGGCCAGCAGGGCTTTCAACACCTCGGCTACGCTTTTTTCAGCATACGCCATGTTGATGCTCCTGAACTGTTGCAGGTCTTCGCGGCGATACATAAAACGAAACCGCGACTGCGATTCGATCTTATGAAAGGCCTGAACAATGGATTCATTGTGCAGCTCAATCTTAACGTACACATCTTCAATCGACTGGCCGCTAGCAGGCGAAGCCAGGATGAACTGTATACTTGTCAGCAAAAGAACTGTCGCAACGACCCCTATTCGCATAATTTTCTTGGTAGTATCCCTAAGTAGATAGGGATTTTTTAAAAAAGCAGTAGCAGTCCCGGAAATTAATGAACGAATCATAACTTCGAGTAGTTTTAGGTTTTTTCAAATCCGCCGACAGCGGTGTTAAGACGTTAAAACAGGCCCTCTTTCAATGGCAGTTGAAAGCAGGCCGCGCCCCTGGGTTCCACCAGGGGCTTTTTTTTTATAGCAATAATATTTCCTTGAGCATATGCGTATTTCTATTGAACATTAATCAGATTTCTTTTTAGCATTCAGCACGATATGGTTTTTTCCACTATAGGCATAGGTGATATCGTTGAACTCACAAATGCTCCTAAGGATATTATCGATGCTTTCCGACTTGCTGAAAGTAGTGGTAAACCGCTGCGAACGGATCGTGGAATCCTCCACGGTTATATCGGTCTGGTACCGCTCGCTCAGCAGGCCGGCCACTTCCATAATGGTCAGGTTATTGCAGAACAGGTCTTCCTTCTTCCAGCCGAGCACACCGCTGCTGTCTACCTGCAGGCAGGTGCTGGCTACTTTCTCCTTGTCATATACGATCTGCTGGTTGGGAGTGAGCACGCCGAGCACCTTATTGTGCTGCTTATCTTTCACCTGTACCTTCCCGCGGGTAACGGTAATGGCGATTTGCCCCTCTCCCGCATTGGCCTTCACGTTGAAAGCGGTTCCCAGCACCTCGGTGGTCAACTTGTCGGTCTGTACCACGAAAGGCATGGATGTATTGTGTACGATGTCAAAAAAAGCTTCACCGGTGAGGAACACCTCTCTTTTTTTCAACCCGTTGAAGGTAGAGGGATAGTCGAGCCGGCTGCCGCCGGTTAAGATCACCTTGCTGCCGTCGGGCAGGAATATGACGGAGTTTTCCAGTGGTTTTTTTACGGCCGCTACGGGGGGAGCTGTATTATCGGCCGCTGTACGGAAGAACAGCGACCAGGTGGTGGTGGCTATCAGCGCCAATACGGCGGCAGCTACTGCCAGCCATTGCAGGCTGAACCGGGTCTGCCGCACTTTTTCCCGCACGGGAAAGTCGAGGCGGTTCCAGAGACCGATCCGGATATCTTCTTTGAGGGCGTTGAGCTGGTAAGGTTCCAGCGAAGACAGGCCGTCGGGCTCATCTTCAAACTGGAAATAATAGGCCTCAATGAAGGTTTTCTGCTCTTCAGAGACCTTACCATCCAGGTAATCTTGCAACAATTGAACAAAAGCTTGTTTAGTCATGTGCGCTTGATAAGTGGCCAGCCGCTACTATTGACCCGCGAATGGAAAAAAATCCCACTGGCCCTGGAAAAAAATTTTCAGCAGGCGAAAATCAGGAGAAAAATACAGATACGGGCCAGCGAGGTCTTCACCGAGGCCATGGCCCGCGTAAACTGGTTTTGAACGGTTTTTTGCGATACTCCCATCTGGCAGGCAATGTCTGGAAAGGGCACCTCCTGTATAAAATGCAGTTGAAATATTTCCCTGCGCTTGGGTGGCAGGGCATGAACAATATTGTCGAAGGAGGCTGCAAATTCTTTCCAGAGAACCTGCAGGTCGGCCTTTTCGGCAGCCTGGTGCTGGTGCTGGAAAAAGTCGAAAAAAGGATGCTGAACGGATTTTTTCCGGAACAGCTTGAAAACCCGGTTCCTGACCGCTACCTGCAGGTAGCCCTGTACGTTCTGGATATCAAGTGCTTCCCGCCGTTTCCACAGGTCGGCAAAGATATCCTGTACAATGTCTTTGGCATCTTCAGGGTTTTTAATACGCTTATACGCTTCCGAATAGGCCCATTCCCAGTACCGTTCGAACAATGCATCAAACGATCTGATGTTACCAAGACGAATTTGCATCAGCAACATGGCGTCGCTAACCAGAGCAGTACTAACCTTTCTCATATGTCGGTCGTCAGATGCCCAAATTAATTGAATTCAATCAAAAGATCATCAATTCTGTTAACAGAAATTTAATCAGTCAATATTCTGCCTGAAAAAAGGCAATATCCGGTTAATGTGTCTTCCGGACATTGCCTATATGCCTACAAATCTTCTGTCCGCCTGGCCTTACCAGATGCTTTTCAGCCCGGCTACTTCCAGCTTTTTCAACAGGGTCTTGCGCTCGTTGCCTCGCCCGCCGGCGACAAATGCCTCTACCTTATCGGTTTTACCACCTTCAAAAGGCATGGCGTAGTACAGCTCACCGTCGTTCACAAATATCTCCAGCACATTCTTATCGACGATAACCTCTATTTTAAAATCATTATGCGGAAGGTTTGTGTAATCTGCCCGGGTTTTCTTATCTCCCATCTGCGTGGTAAACTCGCCCAGCAGCGCATTGTACACGATTTCTGCACCCTGTACTTTCAGACCGAACTGTGTGGCATCGCCTTTTTCAAACAGGGCTTTCAGGTGTATGGGTTCGGTGCCGACGGTCAGGCTCACCCCATTGTTGGCGCGCAGCATTTTGTTGTCGACCACCTGCTGGTTAACGTGCAGGGTGGCTATCTCTTCGATGGGCGAAGGACAGAGCCTTATGCCATCGAATGCTTTCTTCAGCTTCAGTGCCGTAGGGAAAAGCATGGGCTGGTTAAAGGGCATGCCCGGCTGAATGATGCCGCGGCCCCATCCCACCTGCACCCTGCGGTTACCGGGTGCATTATTGAATGTCTGCGATGCGTAGAAATAGCCGCCACCATAGTCGTATTGCCGCATCTGCTGGGTAACGGTAAATTTCTTGCCATTGAAATCGCCCAGCAGGTACCGCCCCGTGGCGTCGTACATGGCCCAGCGTGTTTGGCCGGCTTCGCCTTCCACCGGCAGCTCAAAAAGCTCGGGGCATTCAAAAAAGCCTTCCACGCCATCCTGCAGGGTCCAGTTTTTCAGGTCGGGCGAAGTATAAATAAGGTGCTGGTTGATGATGATATCATCGCCGGTCGACATTTTCCGTTTCTGGCCAAAATCCCATACCACCATTACCCAGTGTTTTCCCGGTGCATACCAGAATACTTTGGGATCGCGGCCCTGGTGTTTCAGGATCGGATTGCCTTCGTACTCTTCAAAGGTCTTGCCATTGTCGTAGCTCATTTTCAGGCACTCGCCACGCCCGGTGCTGGTGTAGATGGCAATCAACGGATCTATGCCATTCTTCCTGAATCCCGACGTATTCAACGGGTCGGTCACGGCCGATCCCGAGAAGGCCGCATCTTTTTCACCGAAAGGATAAAGGGCTTCGGGCAGCTCCGTCCACCGTACCAGGTCTTTGCTCACGGCATGTCCCCAGTGCATATTGCCCCAGGCCCAGCCATACGGGTTATGCTGGTAGAACAGGTGGTACTCGTTGTTGTAGTACAGCAGGCCGTTGGGATCGTTGATCCATCCGCGACGGGCCGAATAGTGGGCCTGCGGACGATCCTTTTCACGATATATACTGTCCTGCCCCGGGAACCGGTCACCGGCATGGATCAGTTGCAGGCCGGCAGACCGCTCTGCGGGCGACATGCTGGTTTTCTGGTTATCGCGGCGCGTAATATTGGCAAAGGCGCCGCCTGCCGGGATGTGCTCGTTGGAAATGGCCACCGAAATGGTTTTGCCCTGGTAAGCCGATACATCGAAGAACACCCAATAGTCGGGTTTCTCGCCGGTCAGCTTGAGGGTAAACTGGTCCAGCAGTTTGCCGTTAAAGCTGACACGGGTCCGCGTAAGCGGATTGGCCTCGGCCACAGGAAGGTTCAGGTACACCTGTCCCTTTTGTATCTTGATCTGCCGCACCGAATCCTGCGCGGCGATATTTCCCGAGATCAGCAACGAAGCGGCAAAAAGAAATGATATCCTGCATTTTTTCATAATTGTCTTTTTTAGAATTAAGCAAAGCGGATGCGTTATTGATTGTCGTAGATGCTTTTCATTTGCCAGGCATCTAATGATACCAGCATGGATTCCTGCCCGCGGGACCGGATCGATACGCCCATACTGTCGTCGCGGCCGGGATACACCCGCATGGCGACGCATTCCCGACCGTTCACAAAAACCTCCAGTACGCTTTTGTCGATAAATACCCGGAGGTTCACCTTCTCTCCCGGATCCAGGGGGAAGGAAGCGATCTCCGGCGGGCGGTAATAGATGTCGGGCAGCGTGGAGGAATTGGAAGATTCGATCATGACCAGGCTGGAAGGGATTCTCCTTGCAGGCGGCTTGGCCGGCTCACCCGTCACCAGGCTTATCAGGTTCCAGTCGTTCGGCATAATGGATGTTTCATCACGGGCGACGTACTCCAACCCTTTGGTATATCCTTTTTCTCGCAAGAGCGCAATGCGCGTATATTCTTCCTTACCGGGCGATCGCAGCACATTCAGCTCGATCATATGCGCCTCTTTCGGGTCGATCTCCGCCATTATCTCCAGGGCATTTCCATGGATGCCTTTCAGCAGTATCTCTTTCTCAGCCGGAAGTGCGATGTTTTTGAGGTGCTTGCCATTGTAGCGCAACGATTCCACATCGCCTGCGGGCTCCTGCCCGATCTCATCGCGCGAGAGTAGCGTCAGCCTGCGTGGCAACGACATGACCTGGTCCCAGCCGTTGTAAGGGCGGCCTTCGTTCATATTGAAGAGGGTGATCACCCCTCCTTTTCCATCGGATGTGGCCGACGGCGCGTGAATGCCCGCGGGCCGGGCAGCGCCGTGGTTAAACTTCCCGCCCGCGGTAACGATGAATTTGTCGTTCTGCTTATCGTAATCGCCCAACAGGTATTGAGCCCCGCTCATGTGGCTGTAGAAACTCATGATGTACCGGTCGCCGATCGGCCAGAAATAAGGGCATGCCCCATCGTCGCCTATCATGGTGAACCGGTCATCTTCCACAAACTCATGCAGGTATTCCCAGTGAACCAGGTCTTTCGACCGGAAAAGGTAGTCTGCCCTTACCGGTCTCTTTCCCGGCCCGGTGGGCGTTCTTCCGGCAGAGAGCGAATAATAGATGCCGTCTTTCTTCCAGATAGCAGGATCAAACACACTGTAAGGAAGGCTGAAGCCCGTGGTGCTTTTTGATGAAATGACGGCTTTATCTTCTATCTTTTTCCAGTTCAGCAGCAGGGGATCGCTGGACGTAGCCACCATGTTTCCCTGCCCGGTTCCGTAATACATCGCGATCACGCGATCGTCTTCCACCCATGTAGAGCCCGAATACACGTGCTTTTCAGGGTTGGGGTATATCGCATAAGGCAGGTCTTTCCAGTGAATCAGGTCTTTGCTGATGGCATGCCCCCAATGCTGCCTGGGATCTTCCGGCGGATAGGCCTGGTAAAAAAGATGCCAGTTCCCTTTCCAGTACGAAAGTCCGTTGGGGTCGTTCAGTTTTCCCTCGGGGTTTACATAATGGTATATGGGCCGGTGCTTGTCTTTTGACAGCTTTTTTCTCGCCTCATTGAACCGCGCCAGCAACGGGTTGCTTTTGAGCGCAGCTTCCTGCTCGTCGAGTGTGGAAGGAAAAACAAACCTGGGCGCTTTCGACGTATAGTCCGGTTCCTGAACCTGCGCGGAAGCTTTTCCGATGCCTGCTCCCCCCACGGTGAAAAAAGCGACACAAAAGACATTGAAAAAAAACTGTTTCTTCTTCATCAGGTTTATTTTAACCGTTTAAAATACCTGCCGGTCGTTACCGAGCCCGTAAGTGATAAACAAACAGGCTATTCTCCCGGATAAATGCTCTTCATCTGCCAGGCATCGAGCGACCGCAGGCTGGCATCGCCGCCTTTGGCCATGATCGAAACACCCATGCTGTCGTCACGACCCGGGTACACCCGCATCGCTACGCATTGTCTGCCATTCACAAAAACCTCTACCACGCTTTTATCGATGAATACACGCAGCTTCACGGTTTCGCCCTGGGCCAGTTGCACCGGCGCCGTTTCGGGCGCGCGGAACTGTGCATCGGGCAAAATGGATGAATAAGAAGATTCGATGGAAATAAGGCTGGTGCGGGGCGCCGGCGCCGGCGGTGTGGCAGGCGGCTGTTCGCCGGTGAACAGCTTCACCAGGTCTTGCGGCATCAGTGCTGTGCCTTCACCCGCCTTGTAATCCAGGCCTTTTGAAAATCCTTTTTCCTTAAAGAACAGGATGCGGGTGTATTCTTCTTTTCCGGGCGACCGCAATACATTGAGCTCAATCATCTGGGCTGCCTGCGGATCGATCTCGGCGTTTATTTCCATCGCATTGCCACTGATGTTCTTCAGCACGATCTCTTCGTTGGAAGGCAGCTTCATCGCATCTACATGGCGGGCATCGTACCGGAGCGACTCCAGCGCAGCAACGGGCTCCTGTCCTATTTCATCGCGCCCCAGCAGGGTCAGCCGGCGTGGCAAGGTCATTATCTGGTTCCAGCCATCGGTCGGTCTCCCCTGGTTCATATTGAACAGGATGATCAGCCCGCCCTTGCCATCGGGCGCCGCCGAAGGAGCGTGCACGCCCGACGGACTTACCGCACCGTGGTTGTACTTGCCGCCCGATGTTACTACGAATTTGTCTCTCTTCTTGTCGTAATCGCCCAGCAGGTACTGGCCGCCGCTCATGTGACTGAAGAAGTTCATGATATAACGGTCACCAATAGGCCAGAAATAGGGACAGGCGCCATCGTCGCCGATCTGCGTAAAGCGGTCGCCTTCCACAAACTCGTGCAGGTATTGCCAGGTTTTGAGGTCTTTCGACCGGAATAAAAAGTCGGCTCGCACCGGCCTGCCGCCCGGCCCTTCGGGTACGCGGCCTGCCGACAACGAATAATAGTAGCCGTCTTTTTTCCAGATGGAAGGATCGAAAATGCTATAGGGCAATTGTTTGCCGTCGGTGCTTTTGGCGGGAATAACCGCCTTACCGGTCAGCTTTTCCCAGTTCAGCAGCAGCGGATCGTCTGAAACGGCCACCATATTACCGACGCCGGTGCCATGGTACATGGCGATCACGCGGCCATCCTCCACCATCGTGGCGCCCGAGTACACCTGCTTTTCCGGGTTGGGATAAATGGCATAAGGCAGGTCTCTCCAGTGCACCAGGTCCTTGCTGACGGCATGACCCCAGTGCTGGCGCGGGTCTTCCGGCGGATAAGCCTGGTAAAACAGGTGCCAGTTGCCCTGCCAGTAGCAAAGGCCGTTGGGGTCGTTGAGCCGCCCCTCCGGATTCACATAATGGTAAACAGGGCGATAGCGATCGCCCGCCATTTTTTCTCTCGCCGCCTTGAGTCGCAGCAACAGCGGGTTGGTTTTCAGTGCCGCTTCCTGCGCATCGAGCGTACGCGGAAAAGTATAAAAAGGCACTTTGGAGGTATAGTCGGGCTTTGCCTGCTGCGCCTGGCTCCATTGCGCGCCCGGCCCAGCCAGTAACACCGCTGCACAGAGCCATTTGCCGAAGCGTTTTCCTGTATGCATAATTGCCGGCTTTGGTTGTTGAATGTTATTTGCTGTCGTATATATTCTTCATCTGCCAGGCATCGAGCGATGTCAGCACAGATGCCTTGCCCGCCGAACGCAGCGAAACACCGATAGCGTCTTTGCGGCTGGGGTACACCCTGGCGGCGAGGCACTGCCTGCCGTTCGCGAATACTTCCACCACGCTTTTATCGATGAATACGCGCAGCTTCAGCGGCTCGTCTTTGTCGATGTTAAAATA
The DNA here is from genome assembly GCA_039811405.1 of Flavihumibacter sp. Classification (GTDB taxonomy): domain Bacteria; phylum Bacteroidota; class Bacteroidia; order Chitinophagales; family Chitinophagaceae; genus Flavihumibacter. The sequence goes on from JBDHYM010000093.1 coordinate 10,096, forward strand.
GGCGGTCTCGGGGCCGCGGGGCATTACATCGGGATGCAGGGAAGCCGACGATGTTTCGAGGCTGATCAGGCTTTGCCGCTGCGGCGGGTTCGACGCGGGCGCTGCCGGCGCCTGGTTTGGCCTTTCCACCAGCAGGGGCGCTACCTGGCCATACCGGTAGTCGCGACCCGCACTCATGCCGCGATTGCGCATGAACACGATGCGGGTGTATTCTTCCTTGCCACCCGACCGCAGTACGTTCAGCTCAATGACAGGTGCATCGCTGGGAGCGATCTCGAGCTTCAGCTCCATCGCATTGCCCTGAATGCCTTTCAGCACCACCTCTTTGTTGGCGGGCAGGGGCAATGATTTTATTTCCTGGTGCTGGTAACGCAGCGAGGCGATATCGCCCGCAGGCTCCTGTCCTATTTCATCGCGGCCCAACAGGGACAGCCGGCGTGGCAGCGTCATGATCTGGTTCCACTCGCCGGTGGGTTTTCCGGGGTTCATGTTGAAGACGATGATCACGCCGCCCTTGCCGTCTGGTGCGGCCGAAGGCGCATGCACACCCGACGGTGTAGCCGGGCCGAAATTGAACTTGGCGCCGGCCGATACCACGAATTTATTTCGCGTGGTATCATAGTCGCCCAGCAGGTACTGGCCGCCGCTCATGTGGCTGAAGAAAGGCATGATATAACGGTTACCAATAGGCCAGAAATACGGGCAGGCATAATCGTCGCCGATCAGGGTGAACCGGTCGTTCTCTACAAATTCATGCATGTACTCCCAGTTAGCCAGGTCTTTCGAGCGGAAGAGGTATCCCGTGGGTACCTGCCTGCCGCCCGGCCCTTTGGGTACGCGGCCTGCCGACAACGAATAATATATGCCGTCGCGCTTCCAGATCGAAGGATCGAACACACTGTAAGGCAGCGGGAAACCGCTGGGGCTTCTCAAGGGAATAACGGCTTTGCCCGTTACTTTTTTCCAGTTCAGCAGCAGCGGATCATCAGATACCGCCACCATATTACCGGCCTCGGTGCCATGGTACATGGCAATCGCTTTGTCGTCATCGACCAGCACCGATCCGGAGAATACGGCGCGCTCGGGATTGGGATAGATCGCATACGGCAGGTCTTCCCAATGCACCAGGTCTTTGCTGATGGCGTGGCCCCAGTGCTGCCGCTTGTCTTCGGGCGGATAGGCCTGGTAAAACAGGTGCCAGTTGCCCTGCCAGTAGCTCAGGCCATTGGGATCGTTCATCGTGCTTTCGGGACTCACGAAGTGATAGAAGGGACGATAAGGATCGACCGCCTGTTTCTTACGCGAATCGGCAAAACGCTTCATGAGCGGATTGTCTTTCAGGGCTGCTTCCTGTTCGGAAAGCGTGGCCGGAAACGTATAATACGGTACCGGCGATGTATAGGGAGGCTGGTTAGCCTGGGCAGCAGCGTATAAGCTGCCACCCAGTAACCATGCCATTAACCCG
>JBDHYM010000094.1:0-11482 GCA_039811405.1 Flavihumibacter sp.
GAAGGAAACCTGCTGCTGCACATCAACCAGGTGATCAGCCAGCCGGCGGATCTTTTTGTATTGCCGGGCGATGATTTCCCTGCCAGCCTGAAGAAGATCGTATTGGGCCTGCTGGCCAAACCTGCGGCCGACCGGCTGACCGATCCGCAACAATTGCGGGTGCTCATACAGGCCGCTTACCGCGAGCTGGAAAGCAACCCGGTTGCGGCGCCTGTGGCGAACGTTGCCAAAAAAACGCTGCCCGCGCCGGCTGCGGCAGGCAAAACAGCCACGCCCGAACAGGCCGCCCTGCCGAAGCGAAACCGCTATGGATACGAAACCATCGTGCCATCGGTATCGGCCGTCGGCAAAACGGTGCAGTTGCTGCTGCCATCGCGCAGAAGATCTCTTTTCTTTCCGGTATTTGTGCTGGTGTTGCTGACCACCCTGGGCATGGGCCTGTACCTGGTGGGAAGCAGCTATCTTAATACATTCAATCGTACAAAACGGTATCTCAGCGGCGGAGACTCGTCCGCCACTCACCGCAATTCCATACCCGCCGCCAACCCTGTGAACGCCCGGCAGACGGTGTACCCTGTCCATCCTGTAAAAGACCAGTTTTTTTTCGATGACTTCAACGATCCCGCTTCCACGCAGTGGAACAAGGGCAAAGACGAGCAGAAAGAATTTTCATTTGAAAATGGTAAATACCTAATCAGAGGATATGATAGCAACTATACCTACCAATCTACCCGCTATTTCGACATCGATCCGGATAAAGACTGGTCGCTGAGCGTCAGCGCCAGCCGGCTTTCAGGATCCGCTCCTGATGGCTTCGGACTTAATTACCTGGCCGACCCGAACCGCGAGACTTATTTTGTGTTCTATGTCTCCGACGACGGCTATTATAAGATCGAAGCAAAGGAGCGCGACAATGTCAGAACGCTGGTTGACTGGACCCGCACCTACAGCATTCACCCGGGAACGGCTTCCAATCTTTTGTCGGTGGTGAAAAAAGGAACGCATCTTTCCTTTTTCATTAACGACGAGAAGGTGGAAACCCTCGATTACCAGGGCAGCTTCGGGAATGGCTTCGGGTTACGGGTAGACGGAAACCAAACAGTTGCATTCGATCAATTCATCCTCAAAAGTGCCCAGTAAACCCAACCCCCGACACACCAGACCATTCACCGAGTCCTGGCTATTGCTCACCGGCAGCGCGCTGGTGCTGCTCTTGTTTTTTCTAAAGCTGTATGCCGTACTCACACCGCGGTTACTCGAATCCGATACCGATCTCGCCGCTCACAAGGCCATTGTGCTGGCGCCCGGCATCGATAAAAACCGGCTGCAACATATTCTTGCTGCCGGGAATTATTTCCCCGACCCGCGCGACCTGCAGCTCGTTGCCGATTCGCTGGCGGCGGGGCTCAACGCTCACGGAGCACCCGCCAACCTGGGCGAGCTGAACAAAAAGAAATGGCTGATCGCCGTACCGAAGGCATGGAACCCTGCCGGTATGGGCGCCGATTTCAGGGAACGGCTGCTGGCGTCGCGGCAGCGACTCGGCTTTGATTCGGTTGTGTATAACCGTGAGCTGACGCGCCCGCCGGCGTATGGATCGTCGGTGAGCGTGGGCAAGGGAAAATTATCGATCGACGGGAAACTGACCTACGAAGGAAATCCCGCAGCAGGCGTGCTGGTGGAGCTTCGTGAACATATCGCGGGCGAAGACGACCAGCCTTTGCCCCACTATTCAAGGACGGACGGAGAGGGACGGTTCCGGTTCAATGGTTTATCGGTGGACAGCGGTTACAGCGTATTGCCCCTGAAACCAGGATTTGAATTCGGCGCCCGGCAGGGAACGGCTTCTTTAACGGAAGACCGTTCCCTTGTATTTCGCATGCAGCCCCATCGCATGCGCCTGATCGGCAGTATTGCCTTCAGCCAGCTCAAAGAAGACAATGTGCTGCTGGTGCGCGACCCGGATACCTTCAGCAGAAATTACTGGATCATCTTATGGACCACCCTGGGCGCTTTTTTTCTCGTGCAGCTTTATCTGCAGGTAAGAAAACGGCTGGTTGATCCTTTTTTGCTGCCTATACTGCTATTGCTGAGCGGCTTGTCGCTGCTGATGTTATTGTGCATCCAGCATCCGCTGACCGACACTTTTCTCAGTTTCCAGACTTTACAGGGGCTGCTCGCAGGACTGCTGGGCTTTACCCTGCTGGCCGGTACAAAGCCAGGCAAGCTCTATACCCGCTGGTGGTATGACGCCCTGTTCAATTTCCGGCAACGCGAGGTGTTCGGGCTGAAAGGCTTTACCTGGCTGGTCGCCGCCCTGCTGCTGGCGATCATTACGCTGTTATTCGGAACAGGACCCGAAGGAAGCGGCGTGAAGGTGAACCTGCAGGTGGCAGGTATTCTCTTTCAACCCAGCGAGATCACGAAATACCTGTTGCTTATTTTCATGGCCGGCTTTTTTGCCGCCAACGAAAGCCACCTGCGTCATATTTCGGATAGCCGTAACCGTTTCCTGCTGGCATTCCTGCTGATGGCAGGGGTGGCTCTTTTGCTGGCGCTTTACCTGATGATGGGCGATATGGGGCCCGCGCTGGTGGTCTGCTTCAGCTTTCTCGTATTCTACGGCATAGCGCGGGGCAACCTGCTGCTGATGCTTGGCGCAGCGGTGCTCTATGGTACGCTGCTCGTTTTCCTGCCGGGTATCACCGCTACCGCCATCGCGTTTGTAGCGGTTTTGCTGGCGCTGGTATTTACCGGTGCAGCCAGGTCTGCCACCTGGTATGGCCGTATGGCCGTACTGACCGAAGCGCCGGTATTGATATTGCTCGTTATGGCTGCATTCAGTTTCGGCGATCGTCTGCCGGGCATCGGCAGCCGCCTCGCCGATCGAAAAGCCATGTGGCTGCAGCCCTGGAACAACGACGTATATGGCGGAGACCATCTTGCGCACGGCTACTGGACGCTTAGCGCCGGTGGCTGGAAAGGGCAGGGTATTGGCAAAGGGTTTCCGAATACCATGCCCGCCGCACATACCGATATGATACTGCCCAGCATCGGCGAAGAAATGGGCTGGATCGGTTTGTTCATGGTATTCTGCCTGCTGGCAATGCTTATTCACCGCATATTATTGCAAGCGCGCCGTGCAGGGCAGCCGTTCAGCTTTTACCTGTGTGCCGGCATAGCCGTAGCTACGGGTGTGCAGATATTGCTGATGGCCGGCGGCTCCATCGGCCTGCTGCCGTTGACGGGGCTCGCCGTTCCCTTTCTCAGCTATGGGAAAATCTCCCTGATCATTAACTGCTGCGCGCTCGGTATCGTGGCCGGTATTTCGGCACAGCCTGCAGCAGCGGTACAGCAGGAACATATCAGCCGTCAATATGATGGTGTGCTGAGCGCCGCCATCACCGGCATGCTGGCGGGGTTTGCGGTGGTGCTGGTAAAGCTGTTTTTCATCCAGGTGAAAGACCGCGATGCCTACCTCGTGCAGCAAAGCCGGGTGGTAAACCGCAATGGCCTGCCGATTTACAGTTATAACCCCCGCATCGATAAGCTGGCTGATTTTATAGCGGCGGGCGAAATACTCGACAGAAAAGGATTGCCGGTTGCCACCAGCAGGGTAGAGGTGCTTACAAAAAACAGGGACAGCCTGCTGGCAGCGGGGCTTGACCCCCTGCGTTTCCAGGCGGTATTACAGAGCCGGAAGAAAAGACGCTATCCTTTCGGCGCCGATGTGTTTTACTGGACGGGCGACTACAATACCCGTTTGTTCTGGGCGCAGCAGAACGGCTATTTTGCCGAAGCCCGCCACTTGAGCGCATTGCGCGGGTTTGAGACCAACCCCGTTAAGCACGAACAACTGGCGATGGAGTACCGGCCCGACCGCTTCACCAAGCCTGTTGAAAAAGCGGTTGAGCTTGTCCGTTATGACTATTCGGCGCTTACTGAAGCGTTGAAAAACGGTATCGACTCTTCCAATGCCGCCATCCGGAAAATCATCGACGCGCCGCGGAATATTCAGCTTACCGTTGATGCGGGATTGCAGAAAGAGATACAGGACAGCCTGGCGCGGTCGGCTTTCAACGGTAAGAGGATATCGGTGGTGGTGCTCGATGCCGCCAGCGGCGACCTGCTCGCTTCGGCATTGAATCCTTTGCCCGACCTGCAACGGCCCGAGTTGCTGGAGTTGCCCGACCGCGAACGACGCCACCTGGCTTTCCCTGTTACCGAACGTGATCTCGGCATGACCTATGCCACCCAGCCCGGATCGGCTGTTAAGATACTGACGGCCACGGCCGCGCTGAATAAGCTCGGCATGGAAGCAGCCCGCCGGCAATACCGCGATATAGCCCGTACCGAAATATTCCGCGACAATGCCCGCGAGCAGGAACCCTATGTGCCCCTGGTTCCTTTCGTGGATATGCGTGAGGCAATCGTTCATTCGAGCAACATCTTTTTTATTCGCATGGCCAATGAGTACGACCTGGAAGACGAGATGGCGAAGCTTTACCTCGGCACCGGCATGCGCATCAACCAGCTCGGCGGTTTCGACTATACGCCACCGTTAGACGGGGAAAGAACTGCAGCCGCACTTGCCAACTGGCACGCCACCACGCTGAACCATGATCGCCGTCTTTTCAACAACCGGGCGAACTTCGGCCATAAGAAACGATATCTCAGCGATTTCTCGGGGCTTGCCTGGGGGCAGGGCACCTTAACCGCTACGCCCGCATCGATGGCGCGCATGGCCTCGGCCATTGCGCTGAACGGGTCGCTGCCACCCACGCGTTATACGTTGCAGGTGGCAGGCAAGCCCTCGCCTGTTGAAGCGCCGGTACGGCTGGCGAACGATAGCAGCTATGCCGGTCTTTTGCGCCGGTTCATGATCGAGCAATCCAATCCCGGCGGCCGCGCCAAGATCAAAGGATTGAAAGTGGCCGGTAAGACCGGTACGCCCGAACGGATCGTGAAGGGCGAAAAAACCGCCGACGGCTGGTATGTCTTCTTCGCGCCCGTGCCAGGCAGGGCGTCTGCAACAGTTACCTGCATACGCATTGAAGAAGGGCTGAGTTCTGCAAATGCGGTGGCGTTGGGAAATACGGTGGCTGGCATTTTGCAAAAAAGAAATTATGTTGAATCCTATCAATAACGAGCCATGAAATCAAACCTGATCCCCGCCGCGGCGGGTTACCGCGATGCCGTGCTGCGGTTCATTCTCCGGTCGCTCCAGCCTTTCGTTGATGAAAAGGCGGCCGTCATCGACGGACTGCGTTTGTTCATCCGGTGCAAAGACATGCACGAGGCCAACCTGGCGCAGGTGGCCCTGTATCTCGACAAGCCGGGTCATTTCAGGGAGTCCGTTCTAGAGCGGCACCTGCTGAATCACTATATCAGCCTCGCGCGCGGCTGGTTCTTCGATGTGTCGGTCGTGGAAGGCGATTTTGCCCCGGGTCTTGTTGTGCATGAACAGTTTGCGCTGGAGATCGTGCGGCCGCAACAGCAGCCGGTTACAGCAGGCGGTATGGCGGTTGTGCGCACCTTATCGGGACAAACCGAGCAAACGGAGTATGCCCTCGATCCCGGCCGCCAATTGAAATATTATATCGGGCGAAGCCGGCAGCCGCGGCTTGCTTCGGGGCGCATCCATCCCAACGACATTGTATTCGTTGGCGCTGACGAGCCGGGGTTTGATGAAGAGAAGGGAAGGGCCAACTTACAGGTAAGCCGTAACCACGCGATGATCTGTTTCGATACCCGTTTCAAAAAATATTTCCTGTATCCTGATAAAGGCGGCCTGCCTGAAAGCGGTAACAAGCTCAAGGTATTCACGCGCGATGAAAAAGTGAAGCAGCTCAGCATCGAAGGGGTGCCGCACGAACTGCACGATGGCGATCAGATTGCGCTCGGGGGCGATGCCGTGCTGGTATTCATGCAGACCGACTGAAAAACTATTGCCGGCGTCCTTCTATGCCTGGATAATAATCGGGTACAGGCCTGGTCTGGTAAATGGCTTTGCTGTTCACTTCCAGCGCTGTGAGCGGCCCGTAAAAAGCAGCGCCGGTATCTACATTCCATACATTGCCGCCCCGCAGCGGAAAACTGCTGTTGTAGTTCAGGGTGGGGGTATGGCCAACATATATCTCCTTGAAATGCTTCAGGCGTTTGGGATAAAAGGGGGAGTCTTCAGGAATAGCGGGGTCGAGACAGGCGGCCATCTCCCAGAGCGAACGATCCCAGTAGTAGGTGGTTGGGTAACTTTCATGAAGCGGGCCGTTCCTTGAGGTGAATCCCGCGTGAATGAACAGGCGCTTCTGCTTGTCGATAAAATAAGGAAGCATCCTTTGCAGGAAATGAAGGTGCTGCAGTTTTTCTTCCGAACCTATAGAAGCATAACTGTCGATGCTGGCCTGTCCGCCATGCGCCAGCCATGTTTCGGCGGTATGGGCGCCCTGCAGCCAGCCTTCACACCAGGCATCGTGGTTACCCATAAGGAACACGGTATTGAATTCTTTTTCGAGCGCTATACAACGACGAACCACCCCGGCGGTTTCCGGCCAGCCGTCGGCCAGGTCGCCCAAAAAGATCAATTGATCGCCGGCAGCGGGTTGTATCTTCTCCAGCAGGTCGTTCAACGCTTTCAGCGCGCCATGGATGTCGCCGATAACAAATGTTTTTTGCATGATCGGCGCAAAGGTACGGCCTGCCGGCATAATCAATAACGTACAATACCGTATCAAAAGCGAACAGTCGGCCGGATACCGGTTTTGATTACACACTGATTGTCAGTCACCCATATATTTGGCCCACCATTGGTGTGCCTTTCCCCAAACTACAGCAATGAGGATGCTTTTTTTCAAAACGGCCTGGCGGAACCTGAAACGGTATAAGTTCAATACTGCCATCAATACCGGCGGGCTCGTATTGGGTTTTACCATCGGCCTGGCCGTTTTGGGCGTGGTACTTTACATGCTGGGCTTTGATAAATTCCATAAGAAGGGAGACCGCCTGTACGAGGTGTACAACGTTGTTCATGAGGCGGCCGGTGACCGCTACAATACTACTTTCGGCTACCCGGCCGGCCCGGCTTACCAGAAGAACCTGGCCTCGGTAGCCGCGATGAGCCGTTACCTGGAAGGACCGGGGAACGTGCGATATAACAACCGGGAATATACATTGCATGTTTTGCTGGTCGATACCGGCTTTGCATCGATGTTCGATTTCAGCACGAAGTCGGGTAACCTGCATCATTCCCTGCAACAGGTGAACGGCCTGGCGATTACAGCATCAACGGCCAAAAAGTTGTTTGGCAATGAGCCCGCGATGGGTAAAAAGATATTGCTTTCCAATGGCGAAAACATGCAGGAGCATGTGATTACGGCGGTTTTGGAAGATGTGCCGTCACAATCCAGTATCCAGTTCGGCGCGCTGGCACGGATTGAAAATATGGCCAATTATCCGGCACTGAAAGACCTGTGGGATAACCAGCACCACCGTGTTTTTGTTATGCTGCGCCCCGGTGTAAGCCGGGAAGCGGCAGAGGCCCAGTTCAGAAGCTTCAACAAACAGGCCCGTGCCGAGACCTATGCTTCCTTACAGCAGCAAAAAGCAATCAAAGATAAAAACGGCGATGAGTTTGCCACCCTCCTGCAACCGGTGCCCGGGCTGCATTTTGCCAAAAAGCTGAACGGGCATGCGCTTAGCTATGGCGAATTGCTGATCACGGCCGCCGTTGGCATGATGATCATCCTGATAGCCTGTTTTAATTTTATCAATATCAATCTCGCGCAGGCATTTTTACGATCGAAGGAGATCGGTGTGCGCAAATGCCTCGGTGCGGGGCAGGGAAGCCTGGTGTCGCAGTTGTGGGCGGAAAGTTTCCTGGTTTGCGCCATCGCCTTTCTGTTATCGCTCGGTGGCCTGTATCTGCTGATCGGTCAACTGCAGGCTGGCGGCATGCTGCCGGAGAAACTGGGGCGAACGTTTCTGCATCCGGCATTCATCGCGGGTTCGCTTGGTTTGCTGTTATTGGTGTCGTTGATCGCGGGTGGCTACCCTTCATGGGTGATGGCGCGCTTCCAGGTCGTCGATTCGCTGAAAGGAAAGATCCACCAAACGGGAAAACACCGTTTGCGCAACGGGCTGATGGTATTCCAGTTCGTCATCGCCTGCATCATGATTTGCTGCACCCTGGTGGTGTATAACCAGTTCGTGTACCTGCAGGCAGCCGATATGGGAATGGATCGAACCTATGTGATCAGCGTGCCTGTTCAGAATGCGAAAAACGGCAGGGCCATTGCCGGCAAACTGCGGCAGCGGCTGGCCAATGAGCCGGGTGTATTATCGGTAACCGGCAGCAGCGTGAATATTGGCCGCGGCCGCGACGGCGGCGTTTCGCGCAGCAGAAGCTCCTTTGATTTTGAAGGAAAGCAGGTCACGACCGATGTGGTGGAAGCCGACTATGACTATGCGAAAACACTGGGGCTGACACTACTCGATGGCCGTGACCTCGACGCAACATATGGCACAGATACAAACTATACCGTACTGCTATCAGCGTCGGCAGCGAAGCAGTTTGGCGATGGGTCGCTTATCGGCCGCTCATTGCTGGTCGACAGCGCCAGCCCTCGCTGGAACGTGGCCGGCGTGTTCAAGGATTTCCACTTGTACAGCATGCGTGAAGAAGCGGCGCCCCTTACGGTTATCCTGGACCCGAAAGCAGATATCGACTATTGCCTGGTCAAGACCACCGACCGGCGCGCGAGGCAAACCATGGCAGCCGTTGAGCGGGAAATGAAAATACTGGAACCCGATGCCGATTTCAATGGCAGCTTTATTGAGGAGAATATCCAGAAATGGTACGTGCAGGAAAAGACCATGTCGCAGTTGCTCAGTGTGGCGGCCCTGCTGGCTATTGTGCTCAGTTGTACCGGGCTGCTCGCGATGGTGATGCAGGTAACCAGGCAGCGGATCAAAGAGATTGGTATCCGGAAAGTGCTGGGTGCCGGCGTATGGCAGATATCATGGCTGGTATCGGTATCATTTCTTCAATTGGTATTGATCGCTATCGTGATCGCTTTGCCGGTATCGTGGTGGCTGATGCATAGCTGGTTGCAAAAGTTCCCGTTCAGAATGAACCTGACTATCTGGCATTTTTTACTGGTAGCCCTGGCAGCCATCGCTATAGCAGCTATTACAATAGCGTATAATACATTAAGGGCTGCCATGCAGAACCCGGTGAAGAGCATACGCACCGATTAATATCGTTTTAATGTCATTCTAATCTGCGCCCAGTCAGGCCCACGGCCGTTTTCGGTAAATTTGCACCTACCACAATGGTAGCTGACGGGTTGACTTGCCTGGCATTCTTCAAGGCATGGGCATAAACGATTCCAATGACACTGAAAAAAAGTTATCTCCTGTTTATGGTGGTGGCCATCATAGCGGCTGGCACCGGATGTAATGTAAAAGGCAATTCAGAAGCGCCTAAAATAGAAAAGGCAAAACTCCCCGTTATTACGGTCAAAAAGCTCGATACCCTTCTCCATAAGTCTTATGTGGCCGATATACAGGCCGTGCAAAACGTAGAGATAAGGGCCAAGGCGCCTGGTTTCATAGACAGGATACTGGTAGACGAGGGCAAAATGGTAAAGAAGGGGCAGCCCCTTTTTCAGCTCAACGATGCGGAGTTCAGGAACCAGTTGGCGCAGGCTGCCGCCCAGGTAAGCAGCGCCGAAGCAGAGGTGGAAACCAGCCGCCTGGAAGAAGAACGGGTGAAGAAGCTGGTTGACAAAAATGTCATTTCCCGTTCGGAACTGAAGCTTGCCGCCGCCAAGGTAAAAACGGCCGAATCGAAGGTGCTTGATGCAAAGAGCCACCTGGACAATGCACGCATCCGGCTTTCCTATACGTATATCCGCTCGCCTTTCGATGGCGTAATCGATCGTATCCCCTATAAGGTGGGTAGCCTGGTAGACGAGGGCAGCCTGCTGACCACTATTTCCAACCTTGATGCCGTGTATGCCTATTTCGCCGTAAGCGAGAATGAATACCTCCAGTTCATGAAGGCCGATGAACAGCACAAGCCGCGGCTGGATGACATCACCCTCACGCTCGCCGACGGAAGCGTGTACCCGCAAAAAGGAAAGGTGGAAACCATGGAAAGCATCTTCGATGAAAAGACAGGATCTATTGCCTTCCGGGCACGGTTTTCGAACCCCGATAAGATGCTGAAGCATGGCGCCACCGGTAAAGTGACGCTTACCCGCGAGGTACACGATGTAATGATGGTTCCCCAGAAATCGGTGTTTGAGATACAGGATAAAAACTATGTATTCGTTGTAGACGATAAGAACATGGTACGGATGAAGAACATCTCGACCCGTGGCCGGATGGACCAGTACCTGCTCGTAGCCGAAGGGCTGCAACCGGGTGAGGTGATCGTGTATGAAGGCATACAGCAGCTCAAAGACAGTACGGTTATACAGCCCCGTTATATAAACACGGCTTTCAATGATTGAAACATTTATCCGGCGCCCCGTTCTTTCCCTTGTTATTTCCATTCTTATTACGCTTTTGGGCGTGCTGGCGCTTTTTACCCTGCCCATCACCCAGTTTCCCGACATCGTTCCGCCCAGTGTGGTGGTTACCGCCAATTATAACGGCGCGAATGCCGAGGTCTGCGCCAACGCCGTAGCCACGCCGCTCGAAAGAGCCATCAACGGCGTGCCCGGCATGACCTATATGAACTCGGTGAGCAGCAACAACGGCACCACCCTTATCCAGGTATTCTTTGAAGTGGGCACCGATCCCGACCAGGCGGCGGTGAATGTGCAAAACCGTGTCACCACCGTGCTCGACGAGCTGCCCGAAGAAGTAATCAAAGCCGGCGTGGTTACCGAAAAGGAAGTGAACAGCATGCTGCTCTACCTGAATATCTTCAGTGAAGACAGCAGTGTAAACGAAGAGTTCATCTACAACTACGTTGACATCAATGTGCTGCCTGAACTGAAACGGATCAACGGTGTCGGCTTTCTCGACATCATGGGTGCGCGGGAGTATTCCATGCGGGTTTGGCTGAAGCCCGACCGGATGGTCGCTTATGACATCTCTTCCGATGAAGTGATTCAGACCTTGCGGGCGCAGAACATTGAAGCAGCTCCCGGGGTAGTGGGAGAGAACTCCGGCAAAGACCGCCAGGTAAAACAATACGTACTTAAATATACCGGCAAGTTCAATACGCCCGAACAATATGCCAACGTAGTACTGAAAGCAAATCCTGATGGATCGTTGCTGCACCTGAAAGACATCGCCGATATTGAGTTCGGTACTGTCAGCTATGACATGACCTCCAAAACCGATGGCCGCCCGTCGGCTTCGATCATGATCAAGCAACGCCCGGGCAGTAATGCCAGCGAAGTGATCGATGAGATCAAGGCAAAACTGGCGGAGCTGAAAGAAGATGGCTTTCCGCCGGGCATGACCTATA
>JBDHYM010000095.1:0-11382 GCA_039811405.1 Flavihumibacter sp.
AAAGTAATTTTTTCAACCATTAATAGCTGAGCTATGAACGTCAAAATTTCAGGTCTGCTGGCAGGTGTGGCGATGATGGCCCTGGGCAGTTGTGCGTCGGTCTACCAATCGGGGCAAACGCCTGACGATGTATATTATTCGCCCGGCAAAGCGGTTTCGCCCATGGCGCGGAACAGCGACGACGGAAGCAGCAGCCAGGGTGAATACCTGGAAACCAATGGACGGCGCGGCAATCGTTCGGTAGCCAACGGGTATGACGACGATTCCTACCGCGACGACCAGTACCTGCGCATGATGATCGCGAGCGGTCGCCGGGGTTATATGTACGACGACCTGTATTACAATGGCGGTTTGGGCATGATGAGTCCTTACCTGCTGAACAACTGGCGCTTCAACAGCATGCTTACCTGGAACAGCGGTTTCTACAGCCCGTATAGCAGCATGTGGTACTGGAACAGCTTTTACAATCCCTATTACAGCTCTTTTTATAATCCTTACTACGGCGGTTTTTATGGCGGCGGCTTTTATGGCTCGCCGATCTATGTAGTGGGTGGCAAAGGCAGCGGCCTGGGCTTTACACCACCGAGCCGGCCCTCTTCGCCTTTTGCCATGGGCAGCTACCTGAATACCAACGGCGCGCGCAGCGGCGGTAACTATCGCACCGGCCGCACCTACACAGGCAGCTACAACAATAGCAACAGGCAGTATTACAATACCAATAACAACAATTCCGGTTATAACAACCGCCGGTCGGCTTATCCTTCCGATAACAACCGGTCGTTCGATAACAGTAACCGGCCCACCCGAAGCTATACACCATCGAGCAACAGCGGCGGCGGCTACAGCCCGGCCAGGAGTTCCGGCGGCAGCGGTGGCGGTGTGAGCAGGCCCAGCCGTACCAACCACTAAGCATTGTATTTTTGACAAGGAGGAAACAAACAACCAAACTGCTTTGTTTCCTCTTTTTTTATACCCTATCTAATCTTGATTCATGAATTGCAGAAAAGTTCTTTTTATGGCGGCCCTGGGTTTGCTGGCATCACGTGGATTTGCACAGGTGCCGGAAGATGCGTTGCGGGCTTCGTGGTACAAGATATCCGGAACGGCGCGCAACCAGGCCATCGGGGGCGCCGGCGGATCGCTCGGAGGAGACATCAGCTCCGCATTTATCAACCCCGCGGGCATTGGCATGTATAAAACGAGTGAGCTGGTATTGTCGCCCGGCTTTGGTTTTTATAACAACGATGCAAAATTCCGCGGCAGCGGCAATACCGTAAGTGGCAGCGGATTTATGCTCGGTACTTCAGGGGTTGTTTTCGGCATGCCCGACCGGTATCGTGCCAACAAAAGCGCCGCTTTTGCGATCGGCGTGAACCGGCTGGCCGATTTCAAGAACCATATATTATACAGCGGGCAAAATAATTTCAGCTCGTTTTCGGAAAGCTATGCCGCCGAGATCGCCGGCTCGGGGCTAAGTCTCGATGATGCGCTTAACAGTTCATCGATCTCGTTTCCCGGCCGTATGGCCCTCTATACCTACCTGGTAGATACACTTACCATTCCCGGCAGCGGTACCGAAGTAGTGGGTACACCCATGCGCTACGCCCTGCTGAACGATACCGCTTTCATGCTGCGCCAGCGCAATGATATCGAGACCTCGGGCGGTATTACGGAGATCGCGTTGAGCTATGGCGGCAACAACAACGACCGCTTCTACTGGGGCTTTACCTTCGGCCTGCCGGTGTACAACTACCAGCGCAACAGCACCCTCACCGAATCAGACGAATCAGGCAACCAGCATAATTATTTTAATACCGCCAGCCTGCAGGAACACTATCATGCAAGGGGTATCGGCATGAACCTGAAAATGGGGATGATCTACAAACCGGTCACCAGCGTTCGCCTGGGCCTAGCCCTGCATACACCTACGCTGTACGGTATCCGCGAGAGCTACGATGCGGTCATGCATACAGACCTCGAAAATTACAACGCGCCTGCTTCGGTGACCGTGTCTGAGCTCAACAACGGCTATTCACCGCTGTACCGGTATGATATGGTCACCCCCTGGCGTTTCCTGTTCAGCGGCTCGTATATGCTCAACGCGGTGGAAGATACGCGCCAGCAGCGGGGCTTTATCACAGCCGACCTCGAATATGTGACCTATGGCAGCAATCGCTTTCACAACAGCGATGAAGACAGCTATGATTCGCAGGATTATTTCTCGGCGGTGAACAACACCATCAAAAACATCTACAAGGGTGCGCTCAATGCGCGCGTGGGCGCCGAGCTGAAATTCAATACCCTGATGGCGCGTGCGGGCTTTGCCTATTATGGTAACCCTTACCGTGATAAGGCGCTGGATGCCCAACGGATGTATGTAAGCGGTGGCGTCGGTTACCGCAACCGCGGCTTCTTCGTAGACCTCGCTTATGTTCACCGCATCACGTCCGATTCTGACTTTCCCTACCGGCTGAGCGACAAGGCGAATACGTTCGCCACCATTAACCAGACCGGCGGAACGGTGATGGCCACTTTCGGGTTCAAGTTTTAGCCGGCCAGCAGATCACGCCACCAATAGCCTGAATCTTTTACGGTACGAAGCTGGGTTTTGAAATCGACATGCACGATGCCAAACCTGGCTTCGTAGCCTTCCGCCCATTCGAAATTGTCGGTGAGCGTCCAGGCGAAATAGCCGCTGATGCGCACGCCTTCTTTCTTCAGCTTCAGCACTTCTTGCAGGTGGTCTTCAAAATAGCGGATGCGCTCATTATCGGCTATGCGTCCCTGTGAGAGCTGGTCTTTGAAGCAGGCGCCGTTTTCCGTGATCATAATCTCTTTGATGGCGCCGTATTTCCAGAAGCGTTTTATGATGCGATGAAAGGCCGACGGGTTTATCTCCCAGCCCATGGCTGTTTGCGGCACTTTGCGGGCAGCGGGCTTTACCTCGGATGCATTGATCAGCGGAATAAAAGCGTTGTGCTTTACTGTTAGGGGAAAATAGTTCTGCAGGCCGATAAAGTCCATATCGAATTGCATACGGTCGGTGTATTTCCAGCTCAGGTTTTGTTTGTTAAGCTTTTGCACGAGGCCGCGATCGTCTTCGGGAAATCCTTTACCCAGTAATGGCTCAATGAAGAGCCGGTTCACAAAAAGATCGATTCTGGCGGCAGCGGCAATGTCTTCCGTCTTATCGGTATGCGGTCTTATTTCCGAGCAGGAAAAAGTAGTGCCGATAACGGCTTTATCAACATGCTGGCGGAGGGTGCGACCGCCGTCGCCCTGCGCAATGGCGGCATGGTGAACGGCTTTGAGAAAGCCCTCGAGGCTTCGTTTGCCCGGCGCATGTTTCCCCAGCATATAGCCTAGGGAGGTAAAGCCTGCGGGTTCGTTGAGCACGATCCAGTGCTTGACACGGTCGCCGAAAGCGCGGGCGCAGATCTTGGCAAAATGCCTGAACCACCGGTTGATCAGCGGGCTTTCCCAGCCGCCTTCGCGTTGCAGGTTGGCCGGAAGGTCCCAGTGGTACAAGGTCACGAAAGGTGTTATGCCCAACTGCAGGCATTCATCGATCAGGTCATTGTAAAACTGCAATCCGGCAGGGTTGGGTTTACCGGTTCCGTCGGGCAACACGCGCGACCAGGAAATGGAAAAACGGAAGCTGTTGAAGCCAAGTGCTTTGACCAGCAGCAGGTCGTCTTTGTAGCGATGATAAAAGTCGCAGGCGGGCGATGTTTTTCCTCCTTTTTTGATCACGCCTCCGCGACGTACAAAATTATCCCAGATCGACGCCGACCGGCCTTCGTCCAGTATGGCGCCTTCGTTCTGCGCTGCCGATATGGCTACGCCGAAATGAAACCGGTTCCCGAATGCAGCTTTCATCATCTATATACAAATGTCGGCAGCGCCGGCCGGATATACCTGTTAAGTTTTGGTAGTGTTTTCCACCCGTCAGGTAGTACCCGTCGGGTGGCACCTGACGGGTACTACCTGACGGGTGGAGTCAAAACGAAAAAACATTTTTTTAAATCAGCAACACTGTTTTATATTTGTCTACTATTTTGATAGACTAAATAAAACCAAATCACCATGTGCTTCTATCATTCATCCGAACCGCACCATTTTGCAGCAGATTCTGACCGGCAGGTCAAACGCTGTTGTTGCTAATCTGATCCTTCCTGTCGTATAGTTAGTCTTCCGAGCCGGCGGCCGTATTGCTGCCGGGCGGTCATCGTATTGCCGGCACAGACTGCCACGCCATCACATTTATCATCTTCAACTCATCTTCCATGACGCAACAGTTCCGGATATGGGTACTGGCATTGCTATGCCTGCCCCATATCAGCTTCGGCCAAAACCCTGCTTCCACCATCAATTCCGTGTTAAGCGGACGAATACTGGACGGCAAAACCGAAACCCCGCTGGCCGGCGCCAGCGTAAGCATCCAAAATACCACCCACCAGGTACTCACAGATAACCAGGGGCGGTTCAATTTCAAAACAGGCCAGCGGCTGCCCTATGTTTTAGTGGTGAGTTATGTCGGTTATAAAACACAAACAGTAACGGTGCAGACAGAACAGGTGGAAATCCGCCTGGAAGCCCTGCCTGCCCAACTGGAAGATGTGGTGGTGACAGGTGTGGCCCAGGGCACCAGCCGCCGTAACCTGTCTTTTGCCTTAACGAAAGTGAATACCGATCAACTGAACACCGTTCCTGCCACCGATGCCACACAGTCGCTGCGCGGAAAAGTGGCGGGATTGCAAATCGACCAGGCGGCGGGTAACCAGAGTGCTACCGTATACCTGCGCGGCGCCAAATCGATCAACGGGAATATCGCGCCGCTGCTGGTGGTCGACGGGTATGTAACGGGACTGGCGCTGGCTGATATTAATCCGCAGGACATTGAATCGATCGAGATCGTAAAAGGCGCCGCCGCCTCGGCTTTGTACGGTACCCGCGGAGAAGGCGGTGTGATCCAGGTGATCACCAAAAAAGGAAAGGGTATTAACAAAATTAATATCATCGCCGACAACGAATACGGCATCAGCAATGTGCAGCACACCCCTCCCACCTCACAGCTTCATTTTTACAAGGTAAACGACGACGGCTCCTTTGTGCTGAGCTCGGGTAATAACAGGACCCTCGATCTTCAAAGCAACGGATTTTCGCTTAACCAGCACCGTTATATCAAATATTACGACAACGTAAACAATATGCTCAGCAACAATGCCTACTATACCAATTTCGTATCGGTAGCCGCTGCCGGAGAAAAATACAACCTGTACGGATCGTTCCAGAACCAGTCGAAAGGCGGTATCGCGGGGCCCATTTCGCCCGACACCAAACGCAGCGCCCTGCTGAACGTAGGTTTCAAACCCAATAAGCAACTGGATGCAGAAGTGACCGTTCAGTATTTCAATAAAAATACGCCCTCGGCTTCGCTGAGTTCAAGCGGGGCAGGCTCGGTACTGTATTCGGCCTTATTGTATGAGCCGTTTATCGATCTCACCGAGAAGCAGGACGACGGCAGGTACGCCTTCAAACCCTATGGCTTCGATATTCAAAAATTCAACACAGGAAACCCCTTTTACCAGCTCAGTTACCGGGAATACGCCAATGTCAGCAATAATTTCCTCATCGGCGGCCGGCTGCGGTATCGCTTTTCACCCAAAGTATCGGCCGAAGTGTACGGCGCTTTCCAGCATGCGTATGGAGAAACAGAAGACTATTATCCCGTGGGATTCCAGACCCTCACGGCAGATGTAACCAAAAACAATGGGTATTACGGATTGTCAAACGAGCACCAGTCGTCCAAAAACGGCCAGGTGCAATTGAACTACAATGACCGTTTCGGCGATTTTGAGGTGGGCGCCAGCCTGAAATCGGTATATGAAGAATCGCGTACCACGGGCATAAGCGCATCGGGTTATAACCTCAGCGCGCCCGTAAAAAGTCTCGGCGTAGCGGAAGCATCTACCCGTGCCACTTCATCGTCGTGGAGCCAACTGGTCAACTACGGATATTTCATCAACCTCAAGTCGACCTGGCGGAACAAGCTTTTCATCGACCTGCTCGGCCGTTTCGATCTTAGCTCGCGTTTCGGGTCAAATGCGGCCGCGGCTTTCTTCCCGCGTGCATCAGTGGCCTACCGGCTGACCGAAGATATTGACCTCGGTTATATTACCGACCTCAAGCTGCGCGCCGCCTATGGACAGGCCGGCAGCCTGCCCGCCTTCGGTGCGAAAGAGAGCCAGGTATCACTGACCAGCTCGGGCGGCGTAAGCTATACGCGGAAAGACAATACCGACCTCACCAGGGCCGTAACCGCTGAGCTGGAGCTTGGATTCGACGCCACGCTGTTCAACCGGATCAATATACAGGCCAACTATGCCACTGCTACCAGCAAGAATGATTTCATCCTCGTGCCGGCCTTTCCGCCTACCACCGGCACGGCCGGTATATGGGACAACCTGGGCGAAGTAAAATCCAATTCTTTCGAAGTGGAAATAAACGGCAACCTGCTCAGCAGGGGAAAATGGAAATGGAATGCCGGCGCCACGTTCAGCCGCGTACGAAGCAAGATCACTTCACTCGGCGATGTGCCTGAATTTACTTCGGGCGATTTTCGGAAAGCAGCGGGCATCAGTCCCTATTCTTATTACGGCTACAGCATCTTAACCAGCCTTTCGCAACTGGAAACGGGCAAAAACGGTACGGTCATCAATGCCGGCGACGGCACCCTGCGGCCGGAAGATTTCACTGTTAACAAGCTGGGCATCGTGGTATTGAAAAGCCAGGAAGGCACCGACCAGGAGCGGCCGGTATTTTACCAGAATGCCGCAACCGGTAATATGAAAGTGATCGGCGATGCGCAGCCTGATTTCCTGGTCGGTTTCAGCAATACGCTGAGCTGGGGGCCGTTCAGCCTGTATACGGTGCTTGACTGGAAACACGGCGGACAGAAATACAATGAAACCGTCAATTACCTCACCTATCAATACCGTTCGGTATTTACCGACCGGGCAGTGGCCGCCGGTTTGCCGCTGCCTTTCATCACTGCTGTTTTCAATGCGCAGCAGACCACCGATTACTGGATGGAAAACAGCGGCTATGTATCGCTGCGCGAGTTGTCGCTGTCGTACCAGCTACCGGTGAAACAATGGAAACTGGCGGGAATTGTGAACGGAGCCAAGCTCTCGTTCATCGCACGTAACCTGTACACGTGGACCAATTTTACCGGCGTAACGCCCGAAGGCTGGGATATTGATTTCTATGCCTATCCCCAATTCCGCACCTTCAGCGGCAGACTTACACTGAACTTTTAAATCACCGGACATGAAGAAAATAACTTATTCGCTACTGCTCGTTCTTACCCTGGCCTCCTCTTGCAAAAAGGTCAGTTTCGACGACCCCTCATCATTTACCAACGACGAAGCCAATGCCCAGATCAAAGACCTGGGGTATAAACTGGTAACGAGCAGCGTACAAACCACTTTCAATACGACGACGAGTTCGGCCGGCGTGCATTTCAGCCTGCTGGCCGACCAAACCACCAACACCAACGGGAATTCTTCGTGGTGGGATTTCGCCAATGAGCCCCGGCTCCGGCTGAACAACAACGCGTCGTACCGCGGCGCGGTTAGCTGGAACACGTTTTACAATAATTTTTACCAGGCCAACCTCGACGCCACCATTGCGCTTGACCTGATCGATGTGCAGCATAAGAAAATTGTCGACAACCAGGGCAACGACCGAACGAACGATTGCGAGGTGGCTGCCTATTTTTCCAAAGGTGTTTCACAAGGCTATCTCGGCGTGATCTTCGACCAGGGATTGATCGTAGATGAGGCCAATCTTTCGGAAAGAAGTTTCCCCCATTCTTACAAAGAGCTGATTGAAAACGGGCTCAGGCTGATCGACAAATCCATCGCACTTGCCGAAGCGCATCCCGGCCTGAAATTCGATTTCCTGTCGGGTGTCGGCATCAGCCGTTCCGAATTCATACAACTGGCCAATTCTTTGGCGGCCCGCATACTCTCGTCGGTGGCCCGTGATAAAACAGAAGCGGAAGCGCTGGGCGCGGCTCACTGGAACAGGGTGCTCGACTATGCGTCGAAAGGCATTACCCGCGACTATACCATTCCGACCGTCACCGGCGGATATTACAACCAGCTTGTTTCGCTGCTGGTGCAAAGAAATACCGACGGATCGGGCTGGCTGGCGCCCGATATCAAAATCCCCTACCTGGCAGACAATACCGGCAATACACCCAATTATTATCCGGCCTCGGGCATATTGCCGCCGATCACGTCAGACGACAAGCGGTTCGACCAGTATTTCGGTTACACGCCCAGTTTTGGCATTATGCTGGAATCGCGCGGTCGGGGCCTGTTTACCAATTATTACCGGATACGCTGGTACAACAATGCGAATACCCTGAACACGCCCGGCGCCATCAACCCGTATTTTTTATATGAGGAGATCCGCCTGCTGAAAGCGGAAGCGAAGTACCGGCTGAAAGATTATGCGGGGGCCGCCGAAGAACTGAACAATACAAATGCCGCACGTATAGCGAAAGGTTTTCTGCCACCTGTGGAGGCTAATCCGGCAGCGCTGCTTTCGGCCCTGCACTATGAATACGCGGTTGAAATAGACGATGGCGGCGGCGCTTTTGTTCCGTTCACGTTCATGCGAAGAAACAACCTGCTGATCGGCGGTACGCCCACTGAGTATCCGCTGCCGCAGTTGCAGCTTGAGCTGGTAAAGAAAGAACCTTACAGTTTTGGCGGCAAAGCCTATTTCGGTGAAAAAGGCGCTTCGGGCGAAACAGCCACGGCGCCGAACGAAGGCTGGAAGCCGTCTCTCTGATATTCATCTGCTAAAACTCCCGTTATATGCGTAATACAATCGGTTTACTGATCGCGCTGCTGCTTACAGGCAGCGCCACGTTTGCACAGCACAGAGACATCGTGCACATCAAAGGCGAGGCGGTCAATTTCAAAGACAACAGCAGGATTTACCTGCAGCGATACGAAAACAAGATGTTTTTCGTCATCGACTCAACCACCGTGTCAAAAGGGCAATTCAGTTTCTCCAAAGAGCTGCCGCTGCCCGAGCTGTACGGCATCACAGACAACCCTTCCGAACTGTCGACTTTGTTCCTCTTCATACAGGGCAGGTCGGATATTGCTGTCCGTTACGACACCGCAGACGGCGGCCGTCGCTCTGTTATCAGCGGCTCGGAAGCCGCCGACCGGTACAAGGTTTACCAGAAAAACGCCCGCGACCTGAACCTCGAATCTTTTATCAGGGAACAGCCGGGGTCGATCGTATCGGCGTTTGTGCTATACCGTTATTATTCGCCCAGCCTGCTGCCCGATGAGATCGAGCGGTACACCGGCCTGCTCGACCCTTCGCTGGAAAACAGCCAATATGTTAAACTGCTGCGCGAGCTGCCGGCCACGCTGCGCGCCACCGGCATCGGCAGCCAGGCGCCCGATATCGTGCTACCTGATCCCGGCGGGAAAACGATACGTCTTTCCGATTATTACGGGAAATATATCCTGGTTGATTTCTGGGCAGCCTGGTGTGTGCCCTGCCGCCGCGAGAACCCCAACGTGGTTCGCGTGTACAACCGGTATAAAGACAAGGGCTTTACCGTATTCGGAGTATCGCTCGACAGCAAAAAAGACGCCTGGATAAAAGCGATCGCGCAAGACGGGCTTGACTGGCCGCAGGTGTCTGACCTGAAATTCTGGGACAGCGATCCCGCCAAGGCCTACGGCATCAGGGGCATTCCCGGGAATGTACTGCTTGACCGGTCGGGCAAAATCATCGCCCGCAACCTGCGGGGCGAGGAACTCGAAAAAAAGATCGCCTCCCTCCTGCCTTAATTTCCCACCCGTCAGGTAACACCCGACGGGTGCTACCCGACGGGTGGAAGGGCTTTTCGGAACCAGGTAAGCTGGCGCTTGGCGTAGTGGCAGGTATTTGTTTTAATGCGGGCAACGGCTTCATCGAGGGAAAGCTGCTCCGCGAGGTAGTCGATCAGCTCGGCATAACCCACGGTTTGCAGTGCCTGCGGCAAACGGCCGGGCTGAAACCCGCAGGCTGAAACCAGGCCACGCACTTCTTCAAGCAATCCGGCGGCCATCATGGCATCTACCCGGTGGTCGATACGCGCATACAATTGCCCGCGCGGCATATCGAGCAGGGTCCACTCCATGTCGAACGGACGTGCCGCCACTGTGCCGGTCTGAAAACTACGTATGCTCTTCCCCGTTAGGTGGAATACTTCCAGGGCACGCAGCAGCCGGTGAGGGTTCTGCATTTCGCCGGTGGCAGCATACAACGGGTCGAACCGCATGAGCTCGGCTTGCAACCAGGCAAGCCCGTTCGTATCGTAGGCTGACTGCAACGAGGCGCGCAGCGTCGCAGACGACGGCGGCATTTCATCGAGACCGAACGCAAAAGCTTTTATGTATAAACCCGTACCGCCCACCATTACGATATCGTTGTGCACGGTAAACAATTCTTCTGCCCTGGCCAGCGCCCATAACGCAAAGCCGGCGGCCGATACGGGCTCTAAAATGCTGTGACTGGCAATGAAATGATGGGGAACCGCGGCAAGCTCTTCTGCAGAAGGACGCGCCACGCCTATATTCAGCTCACGATAACACTGGCGTGAATCGAAAGAAATGATCTCTGTACCAAGCGATAACGCTTTTTCGATGGCGTAAGCTGTTTTACCGACCGCCGTCGGCCCCACAATGATGTGTACTTTCTTTTTATGCGCAGGAAAAACGGGCATTATATCTCATCCTCTCCCCCGGCGGCTAAATCGGCGCCCTCTTCGTCGGCATCGGTGTCTTCTCCTTCTCCTCCTTCAGTCCCAAATCCTTCGGCACCCGACTGCAGGTCGTATTTCTCTTCCATTTCAGCCAGCTTATCGCCCACCAGCCCCTTTGTGCCGTACTGAGAAGGCGCAATGCCTTCCACCCGCACCACCGCCGGGTAATCGAGCTTGGGGTTCTCTTCTTTCGACACATTGATCAGCTCTACCAGGAACACCCAGTTCTTCACGAAATCATACTGGTAAATAAATTTCTGGTTGGGATCGAATATCTCCGAACCGATCGTGGTATCGGCCATCAGCAACGGTTCCACCTTATATGGCTTGTCGTATTTCGCGAGGCTGATCTCACGGCCGCGCTGCCAGCTATCATTGCTGCGGTAAAAGGTAGCCGCGTGCTTGCTGTCGAATTCGTAAGCTTTCAGCAACGCCGTATGCAGCTCCAGAAAAGTCTGCTTGTGGCGGATGGCGATATCGCGGTAAATGCTGTCATCCTCTTCAAAATAAACCCTGAACTTCAGAATGGCCATAAG
>JBDHYM010000096.1:0-11372 GCA_039811405.1 Flavihumibacter sp.
AAAATTGTCAAAACGGTAAACTATTTTTCCTGTTTTGGCGTCTATGTAAGCATCTAAATCGACCGAATGAAGCATTTTCCCGGGCTTACCGCCGTACTCTGCTGCACCCTTTCCATTACCGCCGCCACCGCCCAGAATTCAGTGGCGCCTGCATTGAAAGAGCTCCCCAAGGGCTGGCACCTGGGAGACTTCAGCAAAGACGGCCATTATGGCATCAGCCTCGATAAAGCCTATGAATTTGTTAAAGGCAAGACAGCTACGCAGATCATCGTGGCCACCATCGACTCGGGCATAGATACCACGCACGAAGACCTGAAACCCATTCTCTGGGTCAATCCCAAAGAGATTCCCGGCAATGGCATCGACGACGACCAGAACGGGTATGTGGATGACATCCACGGTTGGAATTTCCTCGGCGGCAAAGACGGGCGCAATGTAAAAAAAGACAGCGACGAGGCATCGCGCGTGTACCACGGTTTTAAAGACCGGTTCATGGCGCCGGGTTTTGATTCTTCCAAACTCAACCCCGAAGAAAAGCAGCAATACCTGATGTGGAACAAGGCACGGCTGAAGCTGGAAGCCGATGCGGCCGGTGGTGCCGGCGCCGAACTGCTGTTCATGAAACGCGCCCTGGAAAGCAGCGTTAAAAACGACAGCATATTGCGTGCCGCCATGGGCAAGGACAGCTATGATGGAAAGGAGTTGGAAATGTACGCCCCTTCCACCACCGCAGCGCAGAAAGCAAAAGCCGGCATGCTGTACGTGATGAAAGCCTTTGATATGATGGAAACGCCGAACACCGAATTCATCGAAGGCTTTTCGTCGTACGTAGAGGGCGAGGAACGCAAGAAAGCGGCCCTGGAAAATGCGCCGGAAGACTATCGCGGAGAGATCGTACAAGACAATTACAACGATATCAACGACCGCTATTACGGCAACAACGATGTGATGGCCACCAACCCTTCGCACGGCACCCATGTGGCGGGCATTATCGCCGCCAAAAGAGGGAACGGCATCGGCATGGATGGTGTTGCCGATAATGTGCGCGTAATGGCGATACGCGCTGTGCCCGATGGCGACGAGCACGATAAAGACATTGCGCTGGCGATTCGGTACGCGGTCGACAATGGCGCGCGCGTGATCAACATGAGCTTCGGAAAAGGTTTTTCTCCCCAAAAGAAGTGGATCGACGATGCCGTGAAATATGCCGATGAAAAAGGCGTATTGCTGGTGCATGCGGCCGGCAACGATGCCGCGAATGTTGACTCGACCGACAACTTCCCGTCGGCCGCCTTCGTCGGTGGCAAAGAGCGCGCCGGCAACTGGATCACCGTTGGCGCCAGCAGCGATCCCCTTGCCGAGCCGGGCTTCAGCAGCTACACTGCGTCTTTTTCCAACTACGGCAAAAAAGAAGTGGATGTATTCGCTCCCGGAACAAAGATCTACTCCACCCTTCCTTCAGGCAATGTGTATGGTAACCAGCAGGGTACCAGTATGGCGGCCCCGGTGGTGGCTGGCGTAGCCGCATTTATTCTTTCTTACTATCCGAAACTTACCCCCGAGCAACTGAAAGCCATCCTGGTAAAATCGGTATCGCACACCACCCAAAAAGTAAAAGTACCGGGCACCGACAACGAGGTTGACCTGTCGAAGATTTCCGTATCGGGCGGTTTCGTGAATGCCTACGAAGCGGTTAAGCTCGCAGACGCCTTAACCAAAGCAAAAACAGCGCCCGCGAAAAAGACGCCCGCTTCTACATTGAAGAAACCGAAGAAAGGGTAAGATGGGTTGGGCGTTGGTTGAGGTTCGAAAGTTTGAAAACACCATCCTGTAAAATTTTTTGCTTTGTTGACTTTGCGCGCTAACTTCCCGGTATGAGCACCGCTTACCACCTCGTTTATGCTGATTCCTTCGCTCCTTATGTGCAGCTTGCTGCCAGCGACGACCTGGTGAGAACACTGAAGAAAAACAGGAAGAAATTCCTGGCATTGCTGGATGCCATTCCTTCGTCGAAAATCAATCATGCCTACGCGGAAGGCAAGTGGACGGTAAAGCAATTGTTACAGCACATCATCGACGCCGAAAGGGTATTTGCATACAGGGCCATGCGAATTGCGCGTTTCGATACCACTCCCTTACCGGGCTTCGACGAAAACGCCTGGGCCGAACGGGCCGACGTTACCGCACGCGGCTGGAATGACATGATCAAAGAATTCAACGAGCTGCGCAAAAGCAATATCCGAATGATCAGCCAGTTCAATAAAGAGCAACTCTCCGCCGAAGGTACCGCCAGCGGCCATCCCGTCAGCACCGCCGCCCTCTGCTTCGTAATAGCCGGCCATGTGAAGCACCACATGAACATATTGCAGGAACGCTACCTGTAACACACAGGATACCTTTGCAACCCTAACGCACTGTACGTACCACTGACCTGGTCATACACCACCATCGCTTCGTTGAACGGAACCTATCATTGATCTGGTCGCACATAACCTGCACGCCTTAGCGTCTTTGCTCCTTTGCGTTCTCTGCGTGAAAAAAGCCCGCACGCGGCAGCCACCTCAAACCTCCAACCTGAAACCAACCATAAACCACCAGCCAAAAACCATAAACTACCACCCGCATCCGCCGGCGACCCGGCAAAAAAAATCCCCGCGCCAGGCGCAGGGATATCCTTCTTTCCGGGGGAGGCTGATGGGTCTCGAACCCACGACCCTCAGAACCACAATCTGATGCTCTAACCAACTGAGCTACAGCCTCCGTAAGGGGGCACAAAAATAATGAAAAATGACAAACAGTGAAATATTCGCCTAAAATCATTTGCACGCCAGGCGGCCTTTTCTGTCTGCCATTCGTCACAATCACATGTTAATTGGTCGCATTGGCAACATGACAGCCCCTTTAATCGTTATTTTTGGAAGAATGCAAAAACTGATAAATTTTATGTTCAGTAAAAGAAGCTTACCTGTCCTGGTACTTATCCTCTGCTGCGCGCTTTTCGTCGGGCTTAGAACCCTGGGTAAAGTAGCCGGAGACCCGCCCGGAAAATATGAGAAAATTTTGCATAATGTAGGCGATATCCTGTCGCAGGTGCATTATAGCCCCAAGAAAGTCGATGACGCTTTTTCCAGGGAGCTGTTTACCAAATTCCTGACCTCGGTCGACGGCGAAAAGAATATACTGCTCCAGTCTGATATCAAAGACCTGAAGAAGTTTGAAACCAAGCTCGACGACGAGATCAACGGCGGTACCGTTGAATTCGTTCCCGCCGTGTCTGCCATCTACAAAAAAAGGGTCATTGAAACCGAGGCCATTGCCCGGGAAATACTGTCCAAACCTTTCGATTTCAATACCGACGAAACGGTGGTGCTGGAAGCCGAAAAGCTCGACTTCCCGAAAAACGACGCAGAGAAAAAAGACCGCTGGCGCAAACGCCTGAAGTACCTCGCCCTGGAGCGCTACGTGGAGATGCAGGATACCCAGGAGAAGACCAAGGGCAAAGAAGGTGCGGTGACCAAGACCAATGAAGAGATGGAAAAAGAAGCGCGTGACCGTGTCAGTAAGCTCATTACCCGCATGTTCGACCGCCTGAAGCTGAAGTACAGCGACGACGATCGTTTCAACCAGTACGTAAACGTGGTTACCAGTTCGATGGACCCGCATACCACTTTCTTCCCTCCCGTCGACAAACGCTATTTCGACGAGCAGATGAGCGGTCGCTTTTTCGGCATCGGTGCCTCGCTTCGTGAAGAAGAAGGCTCGATAAAGATCGCCAGCGTGGTAACGGGTTCTCCCGCCTGGAAAAGCGGGCAGATAAATGTGGGCGACGTGGTATTGAAAGTGGGGCAGGCTGCCGAAGAGCCGCTTGATATGGCCGGCTACTCCACCGAAGACGCGGTAAAAGTGATCCGCGGAAAGAAAGGCACCGAGGTAAGGCTCACCCTTCGCAAAACCGACGGAAGCACCAAAGTGGTCAGCATTATACGCGATGAAATCGTGCAGGACGAAAGCTTTGCCCGCAGCGCGATCGTGAACAATGGAAAAAGCAAGGTCGGCTTCATCTGGCTGCCCGAATTCTACGCCGATTTCGATAACCCCAAGGGCAATCGCTGTGCGGTCGATGTAGCCAAAGAAGTCATCAAGCTGAAAGAGCAGAAAGTGGACGGCATCGTGATGGACCTTCGCAACAACCCCGGCGGCTCACTGATCGACGTGGTGCAGATGGTAGGGCTCTTCATCGAAGACGGCCCGGTGGTGCAGGTGCGCGAGCGCGACGGCAAGCCCAGCATCATGCGCGACCGCGACAAGAGCGTGCTCTACGACGGGCCGCTTACCGTAATGGTAAACGAGTTCAGCGCCTCGGCTTCTGAAATCTTCGCAGCCGCCATACAAGATTACAAGCGGGGCATTGTGATCGGCAGCACATCGACCTATGGAAAAGGCACCGTGCAGCGGAACATCGGCCTTGATAAGGAAACAGGCATGTATTCAGCCAACAGCGAGCTTGGCAGCATCAAGCTTACCCTGCAGAAGTTTTACCGGATAAACGGCGGCTCCACCCAACTGAAAGGGGTAAGCGCCGACGTGGTTATTCCCGATGTGCTGGAGAAATCGAAGCTGCGCGAAAAAGATGACCCCGATGCATTGCCCTGGGACGAAGTGCAGCGTTCGCCCTTTACTTTATGGAAAGCACCCTATGATGTTGACGTGGTGACCCGCAACAGCCAGACCCGCGTAAACGGCAATGCTGCTTTCAACAGCATCCGGAAAAATACCGACTGGCTGGCCGAACAGAACGATAAGACGTATAACCTCAACATCGATAAATTCAAAGCCGAAAAGAAAAAGATCAGCGCGGCTGTTAAAGAGATTGAAGCCAATAACAAGCTGAAAACAGAGCTTTCGGTCGATGATGTGCCGGGTGAAGACCAGCGCTTTTCTACCGATACCGACAAGCTGGAGCGCTATAAAGCCTGGAAGAAAAACCTCCGTTCGGATATTTACCTCGACGAGGCCATCAACACCATCAACGACATGGTGTACCAGAAAAACCTGGCGATGGGCGAAAAGCAACTGAGCAGCCAGCCCGTACAGCAATAGTAACGTCAATCCTGCCGGTACAGCAGCTTATACAACTGTATCACGGCCGACAATAAAAACACAATGCCAACCAGCGTATTCAACAATCGCTGGCTGGCATTTATTTTTTTCAGCAGCCAGCGGCCGCCAAAAATGAAAAGGGCCAAACCTGTCAGCGTGCCCAGGGCAATGCCCGCGATATAAACATTGAAATGCCGGCTGTCGTTTTGCAGCAGCCCGGTTGAAAACAGGTAGCTGCTCCACGCGAACCAGAAGGGTATCTGCGCGGGATTTACCGCGCTCATGCCCAGCCCCAGCAAGAACCGGTTCAGCCGCTGGTCGAGCACCATGCTTTTCTGCTCACCGGCCCCGCGGCGGGCCAGCCACAGGCTGCCAATGCCCAACGCGGCAAAAATGATTACGGCGGCCCATTCCATGTACCGGAACAAAGCCTGGTTCGACAATATCCAGCCAATGCCCTTCAGCGACAGCCGCACATAGATAATTTCCACGAGGGCTGCGCCGGCGGCAAACAGCAGCGCTTTCCGGGTGTTTTCCGAAACGGCGATCTGCATCGCGGTGATGTTCAGGTTTCCCAGCGGCAGGCTGCCCAGAAAGCTGATACCCATCCCCGTTAGTAACAAAAGCAGGTAATCAGACATATATCGCCCCTATCTTTTTTTCAAATTCACTGTTGTCGCGAAACATCTTTCGCCCCGCACTGAAGGTCATATAAGGAATGCCGGCCTTGTGCTGCTGCCGCGAAATACGCCAGAGGAGAAACCAGTGCCTGATGATTTCCTTCCAGGCAAAGAACAGGCTGTGACGGGGATCGTAGATATGGGTAGGTTCAGACCCGGCGCCGTTCAGCTCAATGACGGAGAATTTTTCTCCGTTCTTCAACTCTTCCCATGAGTTGAACCGGATATCGAGCCGCCCGTAATGAAAGCCGGGTACCTGCCGGCAGAGAACGTCTATATGGCGGACCAGCCGTTCGTCGGCCAGGTGGCTGTCGTCTATAAACCGGGCGCCGCGGGCATGGTTGCCGAAAGACACCAGTTCCAGCCGTTCGCCCCTGCCCGGCACTTCGTGCAGCTTATCGCCATACATCTTTTCGAGGCTGGGCAACTGCAGAATATAGCGTTTTTCGCGGGAAAGCAGTTGACGCACCGTCGAGTTTCCGTCGCCGGTAACCGCCAAAAATTCCTTGCTGACAATGCCGGTTATACGCCCCTTGTTTTCTTTCGGTAAACGGCAATAGAAGATGCCGGCTTCGAGCGGGTACCCGATCATTTCCTGCACCATGAAATCGAGGGGGCATTCCAAGCAATACCGCTCGAGATCGCCGTCGTTCAGCAGCTTTCGCACGCCCCGGCCGCGGGCGCCGATATCGGGCTTGGCAATAAGCGGGTAGCTGAACGATTGCCGGCGAATCGCATCGATGGCTTCACGGGGCACCGTACCCGCCGGAAAAGAAAGCGTGGCGGGATAGCTGCCGGCCGGCAGCAGCGCATAGATGTTCTTTTTCGACTCCATCAGGAACCCGCCGTATTCGATGGTGGGGTTAGCGGCGCTGAAGAAAAAGAACGAGCGCGCCCGCGCGCAGAGCACCAGGAAAATGGGAATAATGGGTGCATACACGGTGTTGAACGACCAGTACTCCCAATGGAAGAGCCGGATAAAAAAAGGGCGATGCAATAACTGCCGGAAGAAGTTCATAGATCGGGCGCCAACTGGTAATCAAATGTCATTTCGGTGGTTGACCGGTTGCCGGTACGCAGATCGGTGTAGAGCATGGCCGCTTTGTTTTTCTGCAGCGCAATACAGGTGGCGCTGACGGTTTGCAACAGCGGCCGGCTGTCGAGCTGCTGCTGCGACAACTGGAAATGCAGCAGATCTTCCGCCCCCGGCGCCGCATGAAGAAGGCGCCAGTCATGGAATTGCTGTTGCTTTTTCAGGCGTTGTACGGATGTATAGAGAGTGGCAGAGGCCCAGAAATGCGGCATGGCGGTGTCCAGTTGCCGGCTGTGCTTCCGGTATCCGTCCCACCGGTTTTCCCACAAGCGGCCTTCCTGGACGAAAACAATGCTGAAAGGCTCTATTTGTTCCAGGTTATACCGCTCGTAATTATCCTGGAAAAGGCCATCCCCCACCAGGTCAAGGAAAACCAGTCCGCGGCTGGCGCGGTAAGCGGCCGCCGGCAGGTGCTTTTCAAAAGCGCCGTTAAACAAAACGGCGACACCCCCATTTTCATGAACGGCGATCCAGGAGCCGCCCGCCTGGCCGTCTCGCGGAAACAGCAACTGCTTTCCGCCGACCATATGAACGGCCGGCTGCGCAGCCGGTAAACGGTTCGTTTGTTCATCCCTGTTAGAAGCCAGCAGCACCTCGCCGGCTGAAGGCAGGTAAGCTACTGTGCACATTCCTGGCGATGCTTGGTGGTGGAAGAAGCCACACCAAATCCGGCAGGCAATACGATGTCGGTCAACTGCAACACACCCACTTTAATCAGCGCCATGTGATGGATAGTATGCTCCAGGTTATACGCTACTTCACGGTAGAAATTGGTGTGAATACTGATCAGCTCGCTGCTGTCTTCGCGGTACGACGCTTCCATCACCAGGTTTTTGTTCGCTTTGACCAGCGCCTCGTTGATTTCCCGGAGCTGGTGTACAGCCGTGTCTTTATCCGTTTCAACCAGGTGATCTCTCTTCCGTTTTTCGTAATTGACAATACCTGTTTCATAACCCACCAGTAGGCATTGAAACATTTCGATGATATGCCTGGTATGCTGACCGATAGTAGCCTGCGACAAGGCCTGGCAGGGCTGGCTGTAATGCACCTGTTTCAGCAATTGCAGTGTTGTGGTGAGCTGGCTGAATACATGCTGGATGGCGATATGAAGCTGCATAGATCGAAAATAATACTTATATCACGCAAATACGAGGCCGCAAATCATTTGGCATAGATTTTCAGGTGTACGGTAGCTTCATCGGCCATCGTCAGGCTGCTGCCGCCCACCTGGTAAGCGAGGCGGTTCACGGCAAAGCTTCCTTCAAACAACCAGTAATCCCCTTCTTTTCTAACGGTAAAGGGTATCTCTATCGTGCCGCTGACGCCGTGCATATCGAGGGTAGCGTGCAGCCGGTACAACCCGTTGCCCGCGGCTTCGGCGCGGGTTGCCCTGACCCGGATCAGGGGATAGCGCCCGCAATCGAAGAAGTCGGCGCTGCGCAGGTGGTTGTCCCTTTTTCGGTTGCCGGTATTGATGCTGGCAGCCTGTAGCGAAACATCGAATTTCGCCTGTTGCGGCCGGCCGGCATCGAAGCTAATATCACCCGTGGGCGGGCTGAAGCTTCCCTGCACGGCGAAGCCAAAGTTCCTGATCGTAAATCTTACGGTCGATGACTTGCCATCGGGATGCAGCACAGCATCCTGCGACAACGCTGCATGCGTGGCAACCGACAGCAACAGCACCGTAAGCATGGTTCTCATGCAATCAATTTACAGTAGATTTACAAAAAAACGATATGCAGGTTCCGAGTATGGCAGAAATGGCAGCCAACGGAGAAAGTCCGGACGTGCTTTTCTGGGTGGGCTGCGCCGGCAGCTTCGACCAGCGCGCGCAGAAAATATCCCGGGCATTTACGTTGATCCTGCAAAAGATCGGCATTCGTTTCGCCATCCTGGGCAAAGAGGAGATGTGTACGGGCGATCCGGCCCGGCGCGCGGGAAACGAGTTCCTGTTCCAGATGATGGCCTACCAGAACATACAGGTGCTGAACGGGTATGGCATCAAAAAGATCGTTACAACCTGCCCGCACTGCTTCAACACGCTTAAAAATGAATACCCCGAGCTCGGCGGCAAATATGAAGTGATACACCATGCTGAATTTTTGCAGCAACTGATCAACGAAGGAAAGATCCGGATGGCCGAAGGTGGGCCTTTCAAAGGGAAAAAGATCAGCTTTCACGACAGTTGTTACCTGGGTCGCGCCAACAATATTTATGAAGCGCCGCGCCAGGTGCTGGAAACGCTCGATGCAGAGCTGGTGGAGATGAAGCGTTGCCGCAGCAATGGTCTCTGCTGCGGTGCAGGCGGCGCACAGATGTTCAAGGAAGAGGAAAACGGCACCCGCCGCATCAATATCGAAAGGACCGACGAGGCGCTAGGCACCGGCGCTTCGGTCATTGCATCGGCTTGCCCCTTCTGTAATACCATGCTGACCGACGGGGTCAAAAACAGAGAAAAAGAGAACGAGGTCAGCGTTATGGACATTGCCGAGCTGGTCGCCGCCAGTTTGTCCTGATTTCTGAACGATCGTCGTACCTTTGCCGCATGAATTTGTCTTACCGCGAGCTGCTTCCCGCCCGTTTTGCACCCGACGCCAGGGTTTGGGTGTACCAGTGCAACCGCCTGCTCAGCATGGGCGAAACCCTTGAGGCCGATGCCATGCTGCAGGAATTTGTTGCCCAGTGGCATACCCATGGCGCCTCCGTGCAGGGTTTTGCCACCATCTTCTTCGGGCAATTTGTTATTCTCATGGCCGACGAATCGCACACGGCCGTAAGCGGCTGCAGCACCGACAGCAGCGTACGTTTGATAAAAGTGCTGGAACAGAAATTCAACGTATCGTTGTTCGACCGGCAGTTGCTGGCTTTTGTGGTGAAAGACAAAATCCAACTGGTACCGATGGCCCACCTGAAGCACGCCGTGGAGCACGGCATGATCAAAGAAGACGACCTGTTTTTCAATAACGTGGTGGCCACCAAGGCCGAGCTTGAAAACAACTGGCTAATCCCGCTTCACCAAAGCTGGCTGGCTTCGCGCCTGGGATTACCCGTTCGCTGATCAGAAAATAAGCTGGAAAGCGGTGCCCTCTCCTTCTATCGACTGCACCTGGATATTTCCCTTGTGCAGCATCATGATCTGTTTGCACAGGCTTAAGCCGATGCCGCTGCCGGTCTTTTTGGTGCTGAAGAAGGGAATAAATATTTTATCGACCACTTCCTGCGACATGCCTGCACCGTTATCAGCCACTTTAATGCTGATCTTGCCTTTGGGCAGGCTCGACGCAGCAAGAATGATCTTGGGGTCAGTTCTTTCCTTCACCGCATCCATCGCATTCACCAGCAGGTTGATCATTACCTGCTCCAGCAGGTTGATGTCGGCCTGCAGCTCCAGCTCCGGCTCTTTGATGATGATCTCGAGCTCGATGTTTTTGTGTTCAAGCGTGGGCGACATCAGTTGCTGCAGGTTGCGGAATACGTCCAGCACATGTACTTTCTCGAGGTGAAGCTCGCTGATCTTGTTCAGGTTGCGATAGGTTTCGGCAAACCGCAGCAGCCCCTCACTGCGGCGTTGTATGGTTTCGATGCCCAGTCCAAGGTCATCGAGCATGCCGGCTTTGTCTTCTCCTGCCGACGCATCGAGCCGCCCTTTAAGCGTGCTGGCCAGCGACGAAATGGGCGCCACCGAGTTCATGATCTCATGGGTCATTACGTTCAGCAGCTTCTGCCAGGCCTTCGATTCGGTTTCGTCCATCGCCTCGTTCACATTCTGGAAAGCGATCAGCTTGAACTGTTTGTCGCCCGTCTGGAAAGCGGTGCATGATATGATCATTTTCACCTGGCTCTTGTCGATCAGCGCAGTAGTCAGCTTTGCCTCTCCCGGTCTGATGGCATTGAGTACGGCATACAACGACTGGTCGCGTTTCTGCAGCGAGCCAAGCGTTTTCAGGTAAGGTAATTGAAGCATACGTTTCAGCGATTCATTCATCCACACCACCTGGCCATCGTCGACCTGGAAAGAAAGTATGCCCGTGTCTACCAGCTCCAGTATTTTCTGGAGATATTGGTACTGTGTTTCTTTTTCCTTGCTGATTACCTTGAACGTACTGTTGATCTCATTGAAGCCGTGGCGCAGCGGCTGTAGTTCGGCAGGCGCATGCTTAACATCGAAATAACGGGAGAAGTCGCGGTAATGCACCGACTCCACGAACTGGTCCAGCTCATCCTGCGCCTTTCGTTGCGATTTGTAGAGGTCCACCAGTTGATACGCCAGCACCGGCAGCAGCAGCACCACGAATTTAAATTCCGATCTTACCAGCAGCCAGGCTGCCAGACAGAGTACTGTAAATAAAAGCAGCACTTTGATAAACAGCTTGTTGCCGGTGCTTCTAAATATCATATTTGCTTAATCTGCGGTAAAGGGCAGTACGTGTCAAACCCAGTTCCCGGGCGGCTTTGGTGATATTCCCGTTGTGCTTTTCGATCACTTTGAGAATGGTATT
>JBDHYM010000097.1:0-11340 GCA_039811405.1 Flavihumibacter sp.
GGCATGCAGGCAAAGGAGAAAAAGGCTGGCTTTTTACTGACGAGGTATTCATACATTAGCAGTATGACCAGCTACGAACAGATTTTTGAAAACAACCGGAAATGGATCGCCGAAAAAAAAGCGACAGATGCCTCTTTCTTTGAAAAGATAGCGCGCGACCAGCGGCCGGATTACCTCTATATCGGTTGCAGCGACAGCCGGGTAACGGCCGAGGAGATCATGGGTGTGCAGCCGGGTGAAGTATTCGTGCACCGCAATGTGGCCAACCTGGTCAATTCGACCGACCTGAACGTAATGGCAGTGCTGAACTACGGCGTGCGCCACCTGAACGTAAAGCATATCATCGTATGCGGTCATTACAACTGCGGCGGCGTGAAAGCTGCCATGCAGGCCCAGGACCTGGGCATTCTCAACCCCTGGCTGCGGAATATCAGGGACGTGTACCGGTTGCATCGCAACGAGCTCAACGCCATTACCGATGAAGCCGCCCGTTACAACCGCCTGGTGGAGCTGAACGTACAGGAACAATGCGTGAATGTGATCAAGCTGGCCAGTGTGCAGCAGGCATATAACGATCATGGGTATCCTATTGTACATGGCTGGGTATTCGACATGCATACCGGCCTGCTGATCGACCTTAAGCTGGATTTTGCACATATTCTGCACGATATCCAGGAAATATACCGGTTGGAGTAAGCGCAAGCTGCACCTCGTTTTATTTTTAGGTAATTTTCAGACATGAGAACAATAGCCCTTTGCCTGCTGGTAGTTGCTGTATTACCGGCGCTGGCGCAAGACAATACCCTGAGCCCGAAGCTACAGAAACAAGGGTGGATAAGGTTGTTCAACGGAAAAGACACCACCGGCTGGAAGGGTGCTTTTACCGATCATTTTCCCGACCATGGCTGGTCGATCCACGATGGTATGATAGAAGTGCTTCCTTCCGATGGAAAAGAATCGGTGAATGGCGGCGACATCGTTACCCGCGCGCTGTACAGCGATTTCGAGCTGCTGGTTGATTTCCGCCTTACCGCGGGCGCCAACAGCGGCATTAAATATTTTGTCGACCCCGGCCAGCCGGTACCTGAAAACCCGCGCTCGGCCCTTGGTTTGGAGTTCCAGGTGCTCGATGATGCCCATCATCCCGATGCCAAACTGGGCCGCGATGGCAACCGCACCATCGGCTCACTGTACGATCTGATCCCCGCGGCAGCCGGCAAGTCGGTCAACCCGGTAGGCCAATGGAATCATGCCCGCATTGTGTCAAAAGGCAGCCATGTGGAACATTGGCTCAATGGAAAGAAACTGCTTGCCTACGAACGCGGCAGCCAGGCTTTCAAAGACCTGGTGGCCATCAGCAAATACAAAGATATTCCGGGCTTCGGCCTGGTTACCGCCGGTCATATTCTGCTGCAGGACCACGGCAACCGGGTAGCGTTTAAAAATATTTATCTCCGTAAATTATAAACGATGTCAAAACCGACGATTGCTTCCCGCCGCAGGTTTCTGCGCAATTCGGCGTTGGCCGGCTCTGCACTTATGATCGCCGACCTGCCCCTTTTCGCCTTCAACGGATCGCCCAACGAAAAAGTGGTGCTGGGAGTCATGGGCACCAACAGTCGCGGCGAATACCTCGCTTCGCTTTTCGCGGGCATTCCCAATGTGGAAGTAGGCGCCATCTGCGATGTAGACGCCAATGTGCTTGCCCGCACCATTGCCGTTATCGAGAAAAAGACCGGTAAAAAGCCGAAAGCGTTTACGGATATACGTAAGATGCTTGAATCGAAAGACATCGACGCGCTCGTGGCGGCCCCGCCCGACCACTGGCATGCACCGGCAACCCTGCTGGCCGTAAAAGCCGGCAAGCATGTATATGTCGAGAAACCCTGTTCGCACAACCCGGCAGAAGGGGAGATGCTGGTAAAAGCGGCCGCCAAATACAACAAGCTGATACAAATGGGCAACCAGCGGCGCTCTTTTCCCGGGGTGCAGCAGGCCATGCAGGCGTTGAAAGACGGCGCTATCGGCCGCCCGTATTTTGCCAAAGGCTGGTACACCAACAACCGCGAAAGCATCGGCACCGGAAAGCCCGTTGCGGTACCGGCACACCTCGACTATGAGCTCTGGCAGGGCCCCGCACCCCGCCGGCCGTATAAAGACAACCTGATCCATTACAACTGGCACTGGTTCTGGAACTGGGGTACGGGCGAAGCGTTGAACAACGGAACCCATGAGCTGGATGTGATGCGCTGGGGACTGGGTGTAAGCTATCCGTCGAAAGTGGTGTCTGCCGGCGGCCGCTATCATTTCAGCGACGATTGGGAAACCCCCGACACACAAACCATCACATACGAGTTCCCCAACAATACCGCCATCACCTGGGAAAGCCGCAGTTGCAATATTTACCCGGTGGAAGGCAGCACGCGCGGCGTGACCTTTTACGGTACCAAGGGCACCCTGGTGATTCCCGGTGGCGACGACTATCGCATCCACGACGAAAAAGGAAAGCTGGTGCGGGAGGTGAAGAGCAATGTGGGACAGATACAGGCCACTACGGTAGGCATGGGCGAAACCCTCGATGCGTTGCACCTGATCAATTTTGTAGACAGCATACGCGGCAAGGCAACGCTTACATCGCCTATTACCGAGGGGCAGATATCAACCTTGTTGCCGCAGTTGGGCAATATCGCCTGGCGAACCGGCAGCGAGCTGATCTGCGATCCGAAATCAGGTCATATTCTCAATAACCCGGCAGCCATGAAGCTTTGGGCACGCGATTATGAAAAAGGGTGGCAACCGTCGGTATAATGCCGGCCGTCAAGCCACCTCCATCACACAAAGCCATTCAGAATTAAAAAGTATATGAAAAGAGTGTTACTGGCGCTTTGCATTGTTTTTGCGGCACATATAGCTGCGGCACAGGTCAGCGCGGGCGTGGTGTCTTACAGTTTTCGCGATGCTTTTGCCAAAGATGTACCGGGCACCCTCGATGCGGTAAAAGCCATGGGTATTACCGACATCGAATTCTCCAGCCTGTTCGGCAAGAGCGCTGCCGAGCTGCGCAGGCTGCTGGACGAGCGGGGAATGACCTGCTCTTCTTATGGTGTTGCCTATGGCGACCTGGTAGAAAAGACCGATGAAGTAGGGCAAACCGCCAAAACCCTCGGCGCTTCGTATGTGCGGGTAGCCTGGATACCGCATGATTCCACCGGGTTTAAGGAAGCCGTAGCCCTTAAGGCCGCAAGTGATTTCAATACCGCGGGCAGGCTGCTGAAGGAAAAATACGGCGTGCTGTTCTGTTACCACAACCACGGATACGAGTTTGCGGCTTATGGCAAGGGTACTTATTTTGACCTGCTGGCTGCCAAAACCGACCCGAGGTATGTTGGCTTTGAAATGGATATACTCTGGGTATATTTTCCCGGTAAAGACCCGGTGGAGCTGCTCAAAAAATACCCGAAACGCTTTTACCTGATGCACCTGAAAGACCTGAAGCCGGGCATTGCACGGAGCCCTGTCGGTGGTACTTCGGGCGATAACAATGTGCCGCTGGGGCAGGGGCAGCTCGATATGCCGGCCATACTGAAAACCGCGCAACAGGTGGGTGTAAAGAAATATTACATCGAAGACGAGAGCGACCGGTCTTTCCAGCAGGTGCCGCAAAGCCTGGCTTTTATCCGGGCGCAACAGTAATAGCAGGGCGCAAAAAAAGACCGGGATCTTGTGCAGGTCCCGGTCAGTGGCTGGTAAGCAAAAAGCAGTAAGATCTGGTCAGTTAGACGGTAAACAGATACCTTCCGGGAAAAAGACCACTGGTATAACGGGAATGCTGCACAAATTTTAAAAAAAATTTAAAGAACGAGCTGGCTGCAGCCGCGCAGTTCGGCCTGGTCCACCCGTCCCAATACCTCGAAGCCCCCGTCGGGATGAAGCCGGCCCAGGTCGTCGGTGGCGATAAAGCAACAGGAATCCAGGTTCGCCAGATCGGTTGTATTGATGATTCCTTGCTCGGTAATTCTACTTATATCTTTGATAATCAGCGGGTCGTCGTCTTCTCTAATGGAAATTTTAAGCCACGGCGGTGTATAGAAAATACCATTTTTTGGCGCGTATGCCTGCGACAGCAATTCGGTCATTCCATATTCAGCATGTATTTCCGGCACCGGCTGTTGGGTATTGCCGCCGGGTATTTCCGCCGGGCGACCAAAGGCGTTTCGGAACAATTGATGCAGTTCGGCCCGCGTCAGCTCCCGTCCGCGGCCTTTCATGCCCCCGGTTTCCATGATAGTAGTGTGGTTCAGGGGTAGGGGATAACGTTCGGCAAAATCAATCAGCGCAAAGGTCACCCCAAACAGCATGGTCTTCTGGCCGGCCGTTTCCAGCGATTGCAGCGTAGCGGCCAGCCGCTCCTGGTCATATAAATAAAAGCCGCTTTGCGAATGACCTGACAGCTGAATGAGCTCGTTGACCATTACCACCAGCGAAGAATGACTCCTTTCCAGGTAGGCGGGCAGCAGTCCCAATATGCACCAGTCGCCGGGTTCGCCGTAAAAATGCCGGAAGCCCGCCAGGAAGCTCTGGCGGTACAGCCCGAGCGACCGTATATAATGCCGGCTGCTGATGGCGCCTGTTGTGCCGCTGCTTTCAAACCAGGTTTCGGGGTTGAAAGAGCCGGTCTTCACCTCGTGCGTTTTGAAAAAAGAGATCGGCAAAAAAGGGATCATCCGGGCATCGTTGACCTGCCCGGGCGAGCGGCCGATCGCATCGCACCAGTGCCGGTAAACGGGGTTTTGCGCGTACTGGTAGCGGTACACCTCCAGCAGCAGATCCGCCGGAGGCGCGCTGCGTAGCCGGAAAATTTTATGAATCAATTCACTGCGCATGTT
Organism: Flavihumibacter sp.; assembly: GCA_039811405.1. Taxonomy (GTDB): domain Bacteria; phylum Bacteroidota; class Bacteroidia; order Chitinophagales; family Chitinophagaceae; genus Flavihumibacter. The sequence goes on from JBDHYM010000097.1 coordinate 4,887, forward strand.
AGGTTTATCACCCGGTAGTTGATAAATTCGTTCGCAAGATAGATGCAATATGATTCGGAAATCGTTTTTACCCGTGCTGGCTGCATTGATTTTTTTCGTTGGGATGACGGCCTGCGGTAAGAGCAACTATGAAACCAAACCTAAGCTCGAGTTGATTGACCAACCCGGTGTGGTGCCCTATGTGCCCGAAGCAGTTTTCGGGTTTACCCTGAAATATACCGATAAGGAAGGGGATTTGTCGGGCATTCGTGACTCCTCCCTTATGTACCTGCCTGTTTTGCTGAACACCCGCGAGCCTATTCGTCCTTATTTTCCGATTTATGGCACCCTGCCGGAGTTTCCCGATAATAAAACCGGCGAGATTGAATTGAATTTCACCCACACGGCATTATATGTTCAGTTCCTGCAGAGCGGGCTGGACCAGAACGATACCCTGCAATTGAAGATTGTCGTAAAAGACAAGGCAGGCCACGAAAGCGATACCCTTACCACCGGCCCTTTTGTATTGTTGGGCCAGTAAATGATTATACATGGCAGTTGCAAGACCGGCAAAGAAAAAGACAGGCATTTTAAACGACAGCGCGCACCAGTTTCTCAGAGAATATTTGAATACCCCTTCGCCCGTTGGCTTTGAGGCCGCCGGTCAGAAAGTATGGCTCAAATATTTATCGCCTTATATAGACCGTCATTTTGTAGACCCCTACGGAACAGTGGTGGGCGTGGTCAACCCTGATGCGCCGTTTAAGATCGTGATCGAAGCACATGCCGACGAGATCAGTTGGTTTGTCAACTATATCAATAATGAAGGGCTCATCTATCTCAAACGCAACGGCGGCGTAGACCACCAGGTGGCGCCGGCGCAGCGGGTGCTTATACATGGAAAAAAAGGCCCGGTGAAAGCGGTGTTCGGCTGGCCGGCTATCCATACACGGCTGGGTAATTCCGACCAGAAAGAACCGTCGCCCAAGGTCGATAACCTGTTCCTGGACTGCGGCGCCCGCAATAAGAAAGAAGTGGAAGCGCTGGGCATACGCGTGGGATCGGTCGTTACCTACCAGGATGGCTTTGACGAGCTGGCGAACGACAATTATATAGCCCGTGCTTTCGATAACCGCATCGGCGGCTTTATGATTGCGCAGGTGGCCCGCCTGCTCAAAGAAAACAAGAAGAAGCTTCCTTACGGCTTGTATATCGTGAATGCGGTGCAGGAAGAGATCGGCCTGCGGGGCGCCGAGATGATCGCGCGCCGCATCAAACCTAATATTGCCATTATCACCGACGTAACGCACGATACGTCCACCCCCATGGTGAACAAGATCATCGAGGGCGATTGCGTTTGCGGTAAAGGCCCGTCGATGGCCTATGCGCCGGCGGTGCACAACAAATTGCTGCAACTGGTGCTCGATGTGGCTGATAAGCATAAGATACCTTACCAGCTACGCGCCGCGAGCCGCAGTACGGGCACCGACACCGATTCATTCGCGTATGCCAACGATGGTTGTCCCTCGGTGCTGATCAGCATCCCCCTGCGGTATATGCACACCACGGTAGAAATGTTGCACAAATCGGATATTGAAGAAACCATCCGGCTGATGTACGAGACGCTGCTGACGCTTAGTCCCAAAACAGATTTGTCTTATCTGTCATGATTACCGATCTTTTGTATGTTGATCCCGGTAGCGGCAGCTATTTATTGCAGGCACTGATCGCCGCGGCGCTCGGCGCCGCCTTCTATTTCAAGAATGGCTGGCTGCGGATCAGATCTTTCCTCGGCCGGAAAAAGCCCGGCGTACAAGAGCAGGCAGATGACAAAAAGGAATGACTTACCTGAAGACGATGTATCCGGGCGGCATCCCGCTTCTTACCGCGACCCCGCTGGTTTTATATTTTGGCAGAGCGGAAAATTATACAGGCAGGTCTGCCGTGAATACCACCCGCATTACCGGCTGCTGATCGGCAGCGGACTTTACGACGCTCTTACTGAAAAGGGATGGTTGCTCGCGCACCGCGAGCTGCCGGGGAAAGTTGCCGACGAACCGGTGCTCGAGCCGGCTTTTGTCGAGCCCCTGAACTACCCGTATGAATGGAGCTTCGACATGCTGAAAGACGCGGGTTTGCTTACCCTGCGCATCTGCCGGGAGGCCATTACCCATGGCATGATCTTAAAAGACGCCACCGCTTTCAATATCGTATTTGTTAAAGGCCGCCCCGTTTTTATCGATACACTTAGCTTCGAGACTTACCGGGCCGACCAGCCCTGGGTCGCTTACCGGCAATTTTGCCAGCAGTTTCTTTTCCCCTTGTTGCTGGCCCGTTACGGCCGCGGCTCTTTTCAATCGTATTTCCTCGCCGATGCCGAAGGCATGACTGCACGCCAGGTAGCCTGCCTGCTTCCGCGAAAGACCTTGTTGCATGCCGGCCCTTTATTGCATGTTCACCTGGCGGCATCGGTGTTACCTGGCGGCAAACAGGCGCGGCCTGTTCAGTTCAGCCGCGAAAAAATGAGCCGGCTGCTCAGCCATCTTGAACATCTGCTGGTTCGATCGGCCTTGCCGCCTGTAAAATCGGCCTGGAGCCATTATTACAGCGACAGCATATTGGGCGATGGTTACCTGCAGGAAAAAGAACAGGCATTGAGAGAGATGGTGAAAGAAATGTTGCCGGGCCGTGCGCTGGACCTTGGTGCAAATGACGGGTTCTTCAGCAAGGTATTGTCAGGCTATGGCTGGGACGTGATTGCTTTCGACGCCGACGAACGCGCGGTCAATAACCTCTACAGAAGCCGGGGCGAACGAGCGCAGTCGGTGCAGCCCCTGTGGATGAACCTGGTGCAGGCTTCTCCGGCCATCGGCTGGATGGGGGCTGAAAGGGCGGGCTTCTGGAGCCGTTTCCGGGGAGAGCTGGTATTGGCCCTGGCATTGGTGCACCACCTGTATTTCAGGTATAATTTGCCGTTTGCCCAACTGGCGCAGGGGTTGGATACCTTGTGCACAAACAGCCTGGTTATTGAGTTTGTAGAACCCGGCGACCCCAAGGTAGAAATGCTGGCCGCCGGCCGGACGTACTTGCTGGCCGGGTATAACAACGAAGCGTTTTGCGCTGCCATGTCGGTTTATTTTACGATCGAGGAAACTGTTCCGCTGGCGGCCGCCGGCCGGATATTGTACCGTATGAAAAAGAAGCAGGGTGAATAACAGGCTTTTTGCAATGGCCTCTGTGCTGGTGTTACCGTTGCTGTTCGGCACCAATATGGCCCTGCTGTTTTACCCGCTGACCGATCTGCCCGGTATTGCGCTTTTCCTTGCGCCGAGAATAGGAGTGGCGGCCGGCGTCTGGTGGCTGTTGTACCTGCTGCTGCGCGATGGCATTAAAGCGAGTAGTATTATCTTTTTATTATCGGCTGTTTATTATTTATACGCCCCGTTCTCCGATTTTATCGATGCTCATTTTCTCCGGTTGCGTTATCGTTTCGTTGTTCCCGGCCTGTTGCTGCTGCTGTCGGTACTTGTCTTATATATTGTCAGGCGCAAAAAGCCGCCAGGCCGTGGTACGATGCTGTTGTTTTATCTTCCACTCGTGATGTTACTGGTAGCGACGGTTCAGTACGGCGTAAAGCTGTTCATCACCAAAAGCAGCAACCGGGTATCGCTGGCAGGAAAGCGGGAGTGGTCGCCTTTGCCGAATGCTCTTCCCGGAGACATTTACCTGTTGCTGGTGGATGAGCTGGCAGGAACGGAAGCATTGCAATATTATTATTCGATCGACAACCATTTCCTGGACAGCAGCCTGCAGGCGCGGGGGTTCAGCATTGCTTCCGGCTATCAGTCCAATTATTCGTGGACCCATTTTTCGCTGGCTTCTTTATTCAACCAGCAATACCTGCAGGTCAGGGAACCCGAAGCGCTGGTATATGCCGATTATCTGGCGGCCGCCGGTATATTGAAAAACAACAAGCTGGTGGAGCTGCTTGCGCAGCAGGACTTCGATATATATTCTTTTTCCCGGTTCTCCTTCGGGAGCAATAAGCCCGCAAAGCACCTGGAAAGCGAGCCTACCGTTGAGCAGACCTTATATGCAGCTACATTTGAAGGACGCATTTCGGCAGATATCGGGTGGTTGTTCCCACGCGGTCCTGCCAACGACACCACTGAAATACACCTGCAGGTGGAAAAGAGGCTTGCGTATGAACAATGGGTGCGCGATGGCCTGGAAGGGGTTCTGCACAGGCCCGGCGGGAAACGAAGGTTTGTATTAGCGCATTTTTTCTATACCCATAACCCGTTAATTTACGATAGCGCACTGCATCGCCGTACCGCCCTGCAAATAATAGCCGATACCAGCGGCCAGGTGTTGACGCATTCTTATGCGCAGAACCTCAGGTATGCAAACCTGAATATCCTGGCCGACGTCGACAGCATACGGAAATACACCAACAATAAAGCCGTGATAATGGTTGTAGGCGATCATGGTTTCCGGGTAAACACGCTATCGCCTGGTATACAGGCCAATTACGGCGCATATGCCGCCGTTTATCTCCCCGGCCGTCAGGCAGCCTTGCCGGGGCCGCCAGACGCCGTGAACCTCTTCCACTGGCTTTTCAGCATATACGGCGGGCAAGCTTACGAGCCGCTGCCGGTGCAAACGATCTTCCTGAAAGACAAGCCCTGACAGCGGTGTTGGCTATTGTCGGGTAAGATAGTCATCGACGTAAATGGGTAGCTGGTCGAAAAATCCCTGATTACCCCAGTATTTTCTGCAATTCATGCAAGATTTTGGGCACAATCGGCGTTTCAGTAGGAATAACACAGAATTCAATTTACATGAAACCGTTATTCTGGATCTGTATCCTCAGTCTGTTGACAATTCTTTCACCCGTTGCAGGGAATGCCCAGACTTATAACCTCGACTGGGGCAGTTCATTTGTTCCTGCCTGGAGCGATGGTAGTGTCAGCGGTTTTGCGCCGAATGTAGCGCCGGGAGTGGATGTTACTGTCAACATTACCAACAGCCAGTCCAACACCTGGACCAATATAGTAGGATCGGTAAAAGCGCCTTCGGTGAGCCCTACCAACAACCGTTCAGGCTTTTTTAAGATGCCCAATGCCTGGGCTACCTCTTTGGTAGAACTGGATGTTGACTGGACAAGTTCAACCGCTTATCTCACTGTTGAATATATTTTTAGCCAGCCTGTATATGATGTTAGTTTCTATGTAGGTGATATTGATAAATTTGACCCGAGAGACCCGAAATACATCGACCAGGTAAGCTTCGCGGCGTATACGGCAAATGGAGGAACTCCCAATGCCAGTATTAGCATAATGCAACCTTACCAGAACTGGCTGCAGACGGCCGTGAACAAAGTATATGCCAACCCTAGTAGCGGTAGAGGCGGAAATGCATCCACGACCAGTGACAATAGCCAGGAGGGAACCGTACGAGTGCAATACAACACAGCTATTACCCGCCTGGTAGTCAGGTATGATAACTATCCATCGCTCAACACTACTAACCCTAATCTACAGGCCATCGCCATTTCCAACCTGCGTTTCAACGTGCCGCTTCTTCAGGTTTCGGGCACAATATGGCACGACGCCAATAATTCTGCCAATAATACTTTCTCCAATATCAAAACGACGGGTGAGCCCGGCACGAATGCAGGCGGCTTATATGTTAACCTCGTAAATTCAGCGGGGAATGTTATTTCATCGGATGCAGTGGCCAGCGATGGTACCTATTCTCTCGACATGCCCCAATTAACAAACGGTATGAAGTTGCAATTGTCAACTATACAGGGTATAGGGGGTAATCCAATGCCTGCCAGTCAGTTGCCTAGTGGATGGGTGGCGACGAGCCCGCAGTTAACCTCCTCTTTCAACAGCGGTACCGCAAATTTAACGGGGAAAGACTTTGGGGTGAACCAAGTGCCCGAAACGGCGGTAAGAACCGAACCCTCGGCCATCAATCCCGGCGGTTACAATTTCTATACAATTCCAGCGAGTGCCTTTATGGGTAGCGGTGGTTCGCAAACGCAAGACTATTCGCCCGGCACGGTGAGCCAGATTCGTATAACCACTTTCCCCTCCAATACCAATTTCATTCAGGTTGGAAGTACGGTGTACCGGATTGGAGGCACTTGTCCTCCTTCTACCGCCTGTCAGGCATGGCCTACCGGGGGAGTAACGATCAATTATACCGGTTCGGGTCCTGCTGTTCCCATTTCGATTGATCCGATCGACGGTGACATAACTGCCAAGATTACTTTTGTTGCGATCGACAACGGGGGCGCAGAAGATCCTACATCCGGTTCTGTGTCACAGCCCTTTACCTGGCCTCCGGTGACGGTAAGCGGTTACCTGTTCAACGACGCCAACGGTAACCAGACTCAACAATCGGGAGAGGCCAATATCAGCGGTACAACGGGCACCTCAGGCGGCTCGATTACTACTTCGGTTAA
>JBDHYM010000098.1:0-11316 GCA_039811405.1 Flavihumibacter sp.
TGTCGAACGGGTTGATATGCCGCAGGCTTTGCCGCACGGCATCGGCTGTACCCTGGAACCAGGTGGGGTTATCGGGTGTTTGCTCTGCCGCAAGAATGTCGACAAAAGCGCTGCTGAAAGCGCTGAAATGATAGGTGTTCTTGATGTGACGGTTCAATGATGCCGAGTTGAATTGTGTCAACACGAACATCCGGTTGATACTTGAGTTGATGCAATTGGAGATGGGGATATCTACCAGCCGGTATTTTCCGGCAATGGGAACGGCTGGCTTACTTCTGCTGGCGGTGAGCGGGTAGAGACGTGTACCGGCGCCGCCGCCCAGGATGACGGCAAGGACTTCTTTACTGATTGACATATAGCTAGCTTTGAATTCTCGGTTTAAGGTACTAAAGATTTATACAGGTCGATATACTGCGTGGCGCTTATATCCCAGCTGAAATCTTTCTCCATCAGCTGCCGGCGGATGCCGTCGAAAGCCATCTGGTTCTGGTACAGCTCCACGCCGCGGTACACTGCCTGGGTGATATCGCCTACCGCGGCTGTATTGAAACAGATGCCGTAACCGCCGGGATCGCCCACATCGATCACGGTATCGCGCAGGCCGCCTGTTCTGCGCACCACGGGCACGGTTCCGTAGCGCATGGAGTACATCTGGTTGAGGCCACAGGGCTCCACGCGGCTGGGCATCAGCAAAAAGTCGGCGCCGGCATACATGCGGTGACTGAGCTGTTCGTTGTAACCGATCCGCGCGTTGTACACGCCGGGCCAGTAATGGGTCATATTACCCAGTTCCGATTCAATATGCGGTTCACCGCTGCCCAGCACCAGGAAGTTCATGCGCTGGTTGATATAATACAGCGAGTCGCCGATGGCTTTGGGCAGCAGGTCGGCCGCCTTTTCTCCCACCAGCCGGCCGATAAAGACGAACAGCGGTTTGTCGGGCTGCAGGCCGAACTCGCGGCAGAGCCATTCCTTATTGGCCAGCTTGCCGCTGGCCATGGTGTCGATGTCGAAATGGTGCTCGAGGTATTTGTCGGTCGAGGGATCCCATACCTTGGTATCGATCCCATTCAGTATGCCCACGCATTTGCCGCGCTCATATTCGAAAAGTGCTTCGAGTCCGTTGCTTTCGATCCGCATTTCTTCGAGGTAGCTCCAGCTTACAGTGGTCACTTTCCAGGCACAGCGGATACCCGCCGCCAGCGGGTTGATCATATTGTTCCAGTCGAGCATGCCCCATTGCCAGCCATCCCAATGGGGAATATAATTGCTGCGGCTCCAGTCCATCTGCCCCTGGTACTGCGCATTGTGAATGGTCAGCACGGTGGGTATGGAAGCCAGTTGCTGGTAGCTGTAACAGTATCTGATCATGAAGGGGATCATGGCCGTATGGTGGTCGTGCACATGGATCACATCGGGATGGTGCTTCCAGGAGGCGATCCAGTCTACCACCGCGATCTGGAACGACATAAACCGCTCGGTATCGTCGTTGTAGCCATATACTTTTTCCCGGTCGGTTAGCCCGTTGATGTCTATCAGGTAAAGGTCGAATCCCAGCACATTATTGCTTTCCTTTATAACCGTGTAGTCGAACCAGGTGGCCCCGAGGTAGGCGCTCGATTTATGCACCACCTCCCATTTGTTCTCATACAGGAATTTGGTCCTGTACATAGGTAATACCACTTTGGCTATATGCCCCGCGGCGGCCTGGTATTTGGGCAGGGCGCCCACTACATCGCCCAGTCCGCCGGCCTTGGCAACGGGATAACATTCGGCTGAAACATGAATAATCTCCATAGAAACAATTGCCATTCAATATAACAAGAAAAACAATGAGTTGATTGTCAGGCGAAAAAATTTCAAACAAATAAAATTCTGTATTATTTTCACTTACCCTTACGAGGGCTCCATCGTCCTGCGGAACCGTTCACCAAAACCAAATTGATGCTTTTATGGCTCAATCCAAACAGCCCACCAACACGGGGGCCCTTGCCACGCTTGTCATAGTGTTCTTCTTCTGGGGATTTATCGCTGCCTCCAACAGTATTTTCATCCCGTTCTGTAAAAGTCATTTCGGCCTCAGCCAGTTCCAGAGCCAATTGATCGGATCGGCGTTCTATGGCGCTTACTTCGTGGGCTCGTTGCTGTTGTTCATTGTATCGAATGTGCTGGGGTATGATATACTGAACCGCATCGGCTTCAAGAAAGGGATCATTTACGGATTGTGGATATCGGTGGTGGGTGCGTTGCTGATCGTTCCTTCGGCGCATGCGAATTCCTTTCCCGCGATCCTTGCCTCGTTTTTCGTGGTGGCGCTGGGCTTTTCGCTGCAGCAGACCGCTGCGCAGCCTTTTGCCATCAGCCTGGGAGACCCTGCTACAGGCTCGCACCGGCTGAGCCTGGCGGGTGGGGTGAACTCATTGGGAACCACCCTGGGGCCCATCATCGTGAGCCTGTTCCTGTTCGGCACCGTAGGTGGTGAGCACAAGGAGCCGACGGTAACCAATATCAGCAACCTGTATTATATCGTTGCCGGTTTTTTTGCGGCCGTGGCCCTTTTCTTCAGCTTTTCCAAGCTGCCCGACGGCAAGAACGACGAGAAGTTCGAGAAAGCCAGCAAAGCCTCGCAATCGCTTTTGGTAATGACCGGGCTGATCGGCGCCATCATTGTAGTGGGGCAACTGACCAATGTAAGCAAGGTGACCCTGCTGCTGATGACGCTGGTGATCGTAGTAGGCATCCTGTTCTATTCTAACGGTCAGGCAAAAACGAAAGCCGAAGGCTGGGGCGCCATGCGTTACCCGCAACTGATCTACGGCATGCTCGGCATATTCGTATACGTAGGTGCGGAAGTGACCATCGACAACAATTTCGGCGCCCTGCTGATGCAGCCCGACTACCTGACGGCGGCGGGCCTGCAGGAGCACGAGATCTCCAAATACATTTCTTTGTACTGGGGCAGCCTGATGATCGGGCGGTGGACCGGCGCCATCGGCGCTTTCGAGATGTCGCCCGGCACCAAGAAGATCGCCACCTTTGTGGTGCCCTTTATCGCCTTTGCGGTGATTCTCGGGGTAAACCACGCCTATGGCAATGACGTGAGCGATCTGTATGCCTATGCGATCGTGGTGATGATAGGTATTATGGCCTTTCTTTTCGGACAGGAAAAGCCGGTTAAAACCCTGCTGACCGTGGCCACCCTGGGCGCTGTTTTCATGCTGATCGGCGTATTCAGCAAAGGCCTGCTGAGCGTGTATGCCTTTATGGCCGGCGGGCTTTGCTGTTCGGTGATGTGGCCCAGCATATTTGCGCTCGGGGTAGCGGGATTGGGTAAATACACCAGCCAGGGATCGGCTTTCCTGATCATGATGATCCTGGGCGGTGCGGTGATACCGCCATTGCAGGGTTCGCTCGGCGATATGAGCGCGGTTGGCATACACCATTCTTACCTGCTGGCGGCGGCTTGTTTTGCCTTCCTCGCTTATCTTGCGTTGAAACTGAAAAGCGTACTGGTATCGCAGGGCCTTGATTTCGACAGCCAGGTGTCCGGCGGCCATTAAAACCTTATATTACACCATTGTTACTGTTATGAGCAAAATACCCATGGAATACGCCATCGGCGTTGATATCGGCGGCACCAACACCAAGTGTGGCGTCGTGAACCGTCGCGGTGAAGTACTTCAATACGAACAGCTTTCCACGCCCGAATACGAATCGGCCGAATTGTTCGTAGACGCCCTTTGCGTGCGGCTGAACCTGATGATTGAAAAGGTCGGCGGGCTGGAGCATATCAAGGGCATCGGTATTGGTGCGCCCAATGGCAACTATTATACCGGTACGATTGAATATGCGCCCAACCTGCGCTGGGACGGAGTGATCCCCCTGGCCGATATGGTATCGGCCAAAACCGGGTTGCCGACAGCGCTGACCAACGACGCCAATGCCGCCGCCGTGGGTGAAATGCAATATGGTGCTGCCCGCGGTATGCGCGACTTTATCACGATTACCCTGGGTACCGGCGTGGGCAGCGGCATCGTGGCCAATGGCCAGCTTATATACGGGCACGACGGCTTTGCCGGCGAGCTGGGACATACGATCATACGGCCCGGTGGCCGCCCCCACTGGTCTACCGCCATTGCCGGCTCGCTCGAAGCCTATGCGTCGGCCACGGGCGTAGTCTTGACGGCGCGTGAAATGCTGGCGGAAAACCCCGGTAAGGAAAGCCTGCTGCGCAAATACAATCCCGACGAGATCACCAGCAAGCAGGTATTCGAATGCGCGATGCTGGGCGATGCCATTTCGCAGGAAGTGTACCGGTTTACCGGGCAGATACTTGGTGAGTCGCTTGCGAATTTTGTGATGTTCTCTTCGCCGGAAGCGATCATCCTGTTCGGCGGACTGATCAAGGCGGGCAAGCTCATCTTCGATCCCACCATCGAGCATATGGAAAAGAACCTGTTGCCCATTTTCAAGAACAAGGTGAAGGTGATCAAGAGCGACCTGCATGAGGCCGATGCAGCGATCTTAGGCGCCAGCGCGCTGGTATGGGAGATGAAGCAGAGCCACGCGAGCCTGTAATGCCATTGCACTCGTTACCGCGTTAAACGGTTAAAACGATATATTAACCCCCAGGGTGTTATGCCCTGAAAAGCTGGAAGCGATCAGGTCGACCTTGTATTTTTTCTTTTTAGCGGTCGCGTTTTCTTCTTTATACCTTCTTTGCGAGATCGTTTTACCGATGAAATAACCCATGAACAATGCCAGGGGGTAATCGCTTACCCAATGCACTTCGCTTTGCACCATCTGGAAGCAGAGCGCGCCTACCAGGCTGTAGCCAACGGGTTTGATCCATGTCGCATCGGGGTAGTTATCAATGATGACGGTAAGCGCCGACATGATGGTAGTGAGGTGCCCCGACGGAAAGGCGTCGTAACGGGGCGTTTCCCTGGCGTAAGCGCCAAAGCCGGGGAAAGGCGACCATTTCCCGCCGGGATGTCCGTTCTCGATGGCGATAAAAGGACTTTCCCTGCCCGATATTCGTTTGATGGCCTGCGAAAAAACGCCCGATAGCAGCAGGCTTTCCACTAACCCGCTGGCGGTGGCCTGCGCCCGGTAATCTTTGGCGATAAGGCCGTAAGACGCAAACCCGACCGATAGCAAAATAGTGGTGGATCCGTTCCCGATCAGGTAGAGTCCCGCACCTACGTTCTGCGGCAGGCGAACAAACCCCAGTACGTTCTTATAGCGGTTGTCTTCGCTTAAGCCGATGCCTTCTGCAAATTTCCTGGTTTCGTCGGTGATCTGCTGATCGAGCGGCAACAGGGCCACCGTTGATATTGCGGCGCCGCCCAGCCACCAGGCATGGTTGCCCTTTACGAAATTGACATTGGTGGCGATAAAATCTTTCGGCGCTCGCGTAACGCAGTCGAAGAACCGCGTTTTCCCATAGGTTCTGACTACGTCGTTTTTTACGATATAGTTTTGCGAAAGCGCCGGCCTTGGCAGACTGTCGAAGGGCTCAGGGATGCTGTCGGTGGATTGTGCTATTCCGGAGCAGGGAAAGAGGCATACAAAGAGAATGAAGACGCTTAGTCGACGAGGCATCATGTAAAACTAGTATTCTGTTGCTGAATATTTCGCAGTTATCTGCGCAAAACAAAGCCAAAATACGGAAGGCCTGGCAGGTGACAGCAAGTTGTGAAGAAATAGCTGGTTTACCTTATTTTCGGGAGGCCATCAAAAACAGCGATATGCCTGCACGAGTATCATCCCTACGAATTGGATTGACCATTGCCACGCTCCTTTTTTTCGCCGGCGCCTATGCGCAGGTGCCGGTTAATTTCAGCGCAGAAAGCTATACGAACGGTAAGGGCGATACACTGTATTACCGGCAGCTTATTCCCGATGCCAACCCGAAGCGACGTTATCCGCTGCTGGTTTTCCTGCACGGCTCGGGTGAGCGCGGTTCCGATAATATTTCCCAGTTGAAATGGGGCGTCATGAATTTTGCCGCCGAGCAAACCCTGTTGAAGTATCCGGCTGTTATCATCGCCCCTCAATGCCCTGCCAATGCCAGTTGGACCGGCATCGCCCGCGACCGGTCGGCCGGTATTGTACCGCTGGCGCCGGCGCCTACCAAGCCCATGGAACTGTTGCTTGCCCTGATCAAAAAGATAAAAGCAGAGGGACAGATCGATACTTCGCGCATCTATATCACCGGGCTTTCGATGGGAGGCTTCGGCACTTTTGACGCCATCGAGCGCGAGCCGGGTCTTTTCGCGGCGGCGGTACCCGTATGCGGCGGCGGCGATCCTGCCAGGGCCACCGCCATCGCGAAGATCCCGCTCTGGATATTCACCGGGTCGGAAGATGCCGGCGTGATCCCCGAATTTTCGCTCAATATGCTGACGGCCCTGTGGAAGGCGGGTGCGCGGCCGGGCTTTACCATGCTGCCCGAGGTGGGGCATTTTTCGTGGCTGGGCGCGTACACGGATCCGCTCATGATCGAGTGGCTGTTCCGGCAGCGCAAGTAATTTGGCAACTCAACCTTAGTGAGTGTACAACGTAGTCTTTGTGTTTTAAGCGTTGCTGTATTTTGTCTTCATCGGGATGGTAAGAGGCGGAAGTTATATAAGGCAATCCTTATTGATAAATCCTGACCCAATCTATCTGCATATCTACCGGCAACTGGGCCATATCCACTTTGCCCACCCAGTTGCCACCCAGTTGCTGGTCGATCAGCAAATAAAAAGGCTGGTCATAAGGCCATTGTGTTTTGTCGGCGCTTTCCACCCGGGGATAGACAAAAGTTTGCCGGCCGTTCACAAAAAACACCAGTCTGTCCGGATACCATTCCAGCGCATAGATGTTGAAGTTCCGGTTGTCGATGCCCGCCGTTCCGAAATGCGGCGGCTCATTGTCTTTTTTCAGCACCAGCGTATAATACGAATGCGTGGTCTGGTACACCATCGTGTCGAAGTTCAGGTGCTCCATGATGTCGATCTCGCCGTTTCGCGGGTATGCGCCGTATTTGTCGGTTTCGGCCAGCATCCAGATGGCCGGCCAGGCCCCCTGGGCCATGTCCAGCTTTGCCCGGATCTCCACGCGGCCATACTGGAAAGCCAGCTTGTCTTTGCTCCAGATGCCACCGGTCAGGAATGGTCGCCGGTCGATGCTGGTATCGGTATTCGGAATACCTTTGAGGTGGAGAATGCCACCGCCCACTGCGTAGCAATCATCGCGCTGCGTCATATGCCGGTTCCAGTCACTGCCGCCTTTCGGAATACGCGACCACTTGCCCGTATCGATGCTGTTACCATTGAAATCGTCTTCCCAGACCAGTGTCCAGTCCGCCGCCGGTTTCGACTGATCACGCTGCAGAAGCACCGTCGGCGTGTTTCCGGAATGAATACCCGCGCTGGACGCTTTCTGCGATCCGCATCCATATATTACCAGGCAAAGCGCTGCTAACAGTATCAACTTGTTCATCGGCAGTTTTTATAACGCAAAGCTAGCCATCGCTTACTACAAAGCGGGCATCATACCCACATAAAACAGGTAAGCCGTTCCTTTACTGGAACGGCTTACCTGTTTGTTTTATGGGAAGCGCCGGGGCCAGCGCCACCAAAGCGATTGATTAGTGCGCCTTGTCGACGTTGTTGAATTTGTCTTCGTAGGCTTTCACTTTGTCTTTGTCGCCCTTGTTGTCGTAGATGGTGATGATCAGGTCATAGGCGTCTTTCAGGTAGCCTTTGTCTTCCATTTTCAGCTTGCCCTGCGAACCCAGCAACTGATCCACTTTCTCGAAGAACGGCAGCGCCGCGTCGAATTTGGTGGCGATCTGCTTGCGGTAGTCGTCTTTTTTCTTCAGTTCTTCGGGCGTCAGCTTTTTGCCGCCCTGCGGGCGAATCGCCTTGTTCAGGTTGTTCAGGTCAACACCTTGGTTGTACTGGATCTGTCCGAGCACCAGGTAAGCAGCGGCGTAGTCCGGTTTGGCTTCCACCACTTTTTTCAGGTTCTCTTCTGCCTTGGCGATCAGCTCGGGCGAATTGGCGGGCCTGGTTGCGAGATCAGCCTTGTACCCTTCCTGGTAAAGCTCAACGGCATAGTTGTAACGAACCGATGTATTACCGGGATCGCTGGCCAGCACCTGCTCGTATTTGGTGAACAGGTCGGCCTTGTTGCCACCGTCACGCGCCATATCCAGCTCGTAAGCTGCCCAGAAAGAATCCTGCGGATATACTTCCTTACCCAGCTGCAGGTATTTAACAGCGGCAGCCTGGTCTTTTTTCTGGTTGTAATAATGATCCACCAGCCACTTGTATATCTCTACCATGCCGTCGCCCGATACTTTTGCATCGGCCAGCTTGCCATAGTAAATCGCCGCGTCGTCGCGTTTGCCCGACTTTTCGGCGCTGATACCACTGTAAAGCACCACGGTGGTGTCGAGTGCAATATTGCTCCATTTTTTACCGGCCATGTACTCGCTTACCGACAGGCAATTCTTGAAGTTCTCAAATGCCTCGCCGTATTTTTGGGCGTTGTACTGATCGGCACCGGCTTTGAAATAACCCTGGTACACGTCCATGATCGGCTTATAGTTGTCCATCTGTAACTGGATGAGCTTTTCATCGAGCGTTACATATTGCTTGATCGCGTCGAAAGCCACCGAACGGGCATCGGGCGCAGTCGCCGCCAGCGCGGGGTCTTGCGCCAGTTCGCTGTACACTTTCGCCTTCACATACCAGCCCTCCGCATTTTTGGCGTTTTTTTCGTTAGACATATACTGGTCGATCTGCGTTTTTGCCTCGGCTACTTTCTTCGACGTCAGGTTGCTCTTGATCTTGTCAAGGTTCTGCGCGGAAACAGCCAGTATCGCTGAAGCAAGCAATGAAGTCAGTAGAAGCTTTTTCATCAGTCTGATTGTTTATGTTTGGTATTATAGAACTTATTGTTCAGATGTTTCTCCGGGCGAATCGGTTGTATTGCCCGGCAATTCGGTGTTTTCCGGGCCGCTGTCGCCGGCGTCGGCCACTTCTCCGGCCGTGGCCGCTTCTTCCACTTCATTGATACGGGTAATGGCCGCGATGGCGTCTTTTTCCTGCAGGTTGATCAGCTTCACCCCCTGGGTGGCGCGACCTGCTTCGCGGATATCGGATATGGCCGTACGGATGGTCAGGCCGCTTTTGCAGGTGATCATCAGGTCCTGCTTTTCGGTAACATCCAGTATACCTACCAGCGGACCGGTCTTTTCGGTGATGCTGATGGTTTTAACGCCCTTGCCCCCCCTGTTCGTAACCCGGTACTCATCGATCAGCGTACGTTTGCCAAAGCCTTTTTCACTCACCACCAGCACGGTCTTATCGGCCTCGTCTGCTTTGACACATATCATGCCAATTACTTCATCGCTCTTCTCGTCGACCTCGATGCCGGTTACCCCGATGGCGCCACGACCGGTGGCACGCACTTTCGCTTCGGGAAAGCGGATCGCCCTGCCCGATTTCACGGCCATCATAATCTCGCAGGTGCCGTCGGTAAGGCGTGCATCGAGCAGTTGGTCGCCGTCGACAATGGTAATGGCATTGACACCGGTTTGCCGCGGACGGCTGAAATCGGCCAGTTCGGTTTTTTTGATAATGCCCTGCTTGGTGCAAAGAATAATAAAATGCCGGCCGACAAACTCCTTGTCTTCCAGTTTGGGGATATCGATGATGGCCCGCACGCGGTCGTCAGACGGCAACTGCATAAGGTTCTGTATCGCCCGGCCCTTGCTGTTCTTTTCTCCCTCGGGTATCTCGTACACTTTCAGCCAGTAGCAGCGGCCTTTCTCGGTAAAGAAAAGCAGGGTATGGTGGGTGGACGCTACGAAAATGTGTTCGATGAAATCTTCGTCGCGGGTCTTGCCACCCAATGCCCCGCGCCCGCCGCGGCGTTGCTGCCGGTATTCGGTGGCCGAGGTGCGTTTGATATAACCCAGGTGCGAAATGGTGATCACCACATCTTCTTCGGCGATGAAATCCAGAATATTCATCTCATCGGCCAGGTAAGTGATCTCCGACTTGCGCGGTGTGGCGAACTTATCCTTTACTTCAGTCAGCTCTTTTTTGATCAGCTCATAACGCATGCCCTCGTTGCCCAGCAGCTCCTGCAGGTGTGCGATGATCTTCATCAGGTTGTCGTACTCTTCCCTGATCTTATCGCGCTCCATGCCCGTGAGACGCTGCAGGCGCAGCTCCAGGATCGCCTTGGCCTGGACCTCATCCAGCCCCCAGCCCGCATTCACCAGGTTCTCTTTCGCAATTTCAGGCGTGGCCGAATTGCGGATCAGGGCGATCACTTCGTCGAGGTGATCGAGCGCGATCAGGTAGCCTGCCAGTATATGGGCTTTTTTCTGCGCCTCGCGCAATTCGTACTGCGCGCGTCTTACCACCACTTCGTGGCGGAAATCGATGAATTCATGAATAAGGTCGCGCACGTTCAGGGTCTTGGGGCGACCTTTCACCAGCGCTACATTGTTGATGCCGAACGAGGTTTGCAGCTCGGTGAACTTATACAACTGGTTCATCACCACGTTCGCCACCGCATCGCGCTTGAGATCAATCACGATGCGCGTTCCTTCTTTCTTGTTGGATTCGTTGTTGACGTGGGCGATGCCTTCCAGCGTTTTGTTGATGATAAGCTGGCCGATTTTGTCGCAAAGCGCATCGCGGTTCACCTGATAAGGCACTTCGGTGATGATGATCTGCTCCCGGCCGCTGGGTTTGGTATCGATATGGCACTTGCCCCGCACCACTACCCTGCCATGACCGGTGGTCATACCCTGTTTCACACCGTCGATGCCGTGAATGATGCCCCCCGTGGGGAAATCGGGCGCTTTGACGTATTTGGTCAGCTCTTCGGCCGTGATCTCACGGTTATCTATATACGCAATACAGCCGTCGATCACTTCACCCAGGTTGTGCGGCATCATATTGGTGGCCATGCCCACGGCGATACCGGTAGAGCCGTTCACCAGCAATTGCGGGATCCGGGTAGGCAATACCACGGGCTCCTGCAGCGAGTCATCAAAATTATATTGAAAATCGACGGTGTCTTTGTCGATGTCTTCCAGCATGGCTTCGGCGAACTTTTCCAGGCGTACCTCCGTATAACGCATGGCCGCGGGGCCGTCGCCGTCCTGGCTACCGAAGTTACCCTGCCCGTCGATCATGGTGTGCCGCATGCTCCAGTCCTGCGCCATGCGTACCATGGTGAAATAGACCGATGAATCCCCATGCGGGTGGTACTTACCCAGCACCTCACCTACTATCCTGGCCG
>JBDHYM010000099.1:0-11301 GCA_039811405.1 Flavihumibacter sp.
CAGCACCCGTTTGCCAAACTGTTGTTTTATGACCTCGATTCAGCGAACTACAACCGATATGAAAAAACGATTTTTAAGGATATTGCCGCTGCTCTGCGTTAGTTCGGTGGCAGCCGTTGTAATCGGCCTGGCCTGTGCCGACGGCAACTGGCCCGAGTACGGAAGCTCCGGCTTCACGCCCGAAGCTTTTGCCGACAGCAGCTATTCGCCTTTTTTTCTATCGGAACAGGCCTATTACCGCATCGGGTACGACGTACCTGCCGATGAACGGTTCAAAGACGCCAATGTAAGCGAGTGGTCGGGCTGGCTGAAAGGCGGCGTGGCCGATTCGCTCATTGCGCAACTGTTGTACCGCTCGTCGCCCACCAATATCGACAGCCTGCTGAAAGCCCTTCCCCTGGCCGCCGCTACGCGCAACCGGGCGGCTTTCAAGGAATTCATCGGCTACCTGCGAAAAGCAAAGCAAAGTGAACGGTATGCGTCTTATGCGATCGATAACTGGTGGGACTATAGCCAGAGCAGGCGAGCGGTCGATACCAAAACGGCGCAGCAAATGAGCGCGCAGTGGAAGAGCGGCCTCGGCAGCCAGAAAGATCCCTTCCTGCGCCAGCGAATCATTTTCCAGCTCGTTCGCGCTTACTATTTTGCAGGCGATTACCCCGCGGCGGTACAGGTATTCGAGAACAGCAGGGCATCGATGCCGACAGACCGGATGTACTACCGCAGCCTGTCGTATGCCGCCGGTGCGCTTTATAAACAACAGCAATACGCCAAAGCCAATTACTATTACAGCCTGGTATTTGCCGGCTCGCCCGAGCTAAGACCCTCGGCGCATTTCAGTTTTCACCCGCAGGAGGAAGCAGACTGGCAAAAATCGCTCGAGCTCTGCCGCAACAGCACCGAAAAAACTACGCTCTGGCAAATGCTCGGCATTTCTTACGGCGATGAAATGCGCTCTATCAAAGCCATCCACGAGCTGGAGCCGGGCAGCGATAAAATGGACCTGCTGCTGCTTCGCTGGATCAATAAATTTGAAAACAGCGACCGGTTTTTCCGGTCGCCCGGAACGGGCGATAACTCGTACGATACCGCCAGCCGTGCACAGATACCCACCATCCGCCGCATCGCCGACGCCGGTGATACCCGCAATCCCGTACTTTGGCAAATGGCCGCCGGTTATATCTCTATGCTCACCGGTAATTTCAAAGAAGCCGACGAGCGGTTCGCCCGGGCTGAAAAGACCGGCTCTTCCAACAAGCTTTTTTCCGCGCAACTACGTCTTCTGAAATTATCACGCAAGCTGATGGATGCCCGCACCATGACCCCGGTGCTGGAAAAGGAATGCCTGCCCGACCTGCAATGGCTGATGGCGCTGAAACTGGGCGACGACGAATTGCGATATGCCGATCTGCGCGATAAGATCAGGCAGGAGCTGAGCGCCCGCTACCGCGCCCAGGGCGACCGCCTCAAAGCAGAATGCTTTGTACATAGCAGCGACTATTTTGCCGACAGCACGCGTACCGACCGGTTCCTGCAGTTCCTGCAGAAAAAAGACAAAACGCCGTATGAAGCTTTCTGCGCCACGCTAACACGATTCACGCCGGAAGACCTGTATGAGTATAAAGCCATCACCGCCGCCTTTCATACAAACCTGCCGGTCGCTATCAGCCTGATGGAGAAAGCAGGCGGGGCAGGTACCTATACCTTACCCGGCAACCCCTTCAATGCACGCATAAACGACTGCCACGACTGCGATCATGCAGCCGTACAAAAGGTCAAATACAGCAACCTTTCTTTCCTGCGAAAATTACAGGACATGCAAGCCGCCGTTTCGCGGAACAACGACGTGTACAACAATGCCCGCCTGCTCGGCAATGCCTATTATAATATCACGCATTTCGGCAATGCCCGTGCTTTTTATGAAAGCGGTATCATCGGCGAAGGTTTTTCGCAACCCGACTTTATCGATGCCGTATTTCGTTCCATGCTGACCGATATGGAGCCCGCCATCCGCTATTACCGGCTGGCGCTCCAGGCGGCAACGAACGATGAACAGCGCGCTCAAATACAGTACCTGCTGGCCAAATGCCAGCGTAACCGGTGGTTCATGCAGCGGCCGGAGACCGAAACACGCGATTTCACGGACTGGGATGGCTTTCGGCAGTTACGCCTGCTGGCGCAAACCCGGTACTACCAGGATGTGATCCGCGAATGCGGCTGGTTCAAACCTTAAACCAAGAGGTGGCCACCTAGAACGGAAGATCGTCGGGCGCATCGGCGGGCATCGGCGCCGGCTGGTTCATGGGTTGTGATCCGCTGTTGCCGAAACCACCGCCCTGGTATCCGCCACCGGTACCCTCCTGGCGCGACCCCAGCAATTGCACATTCAGCACCCGCAGGCTAAGCGAGGCGCCGGTGCTGCCGTCATTTTTGGGATAGGTGCGCACCTCGGGCGTACCCTCTACATATACCTGCGTGCCTTTTTTGAGATAAGGCGCTACCGCCGTACGGTCAGACCAATAGGCGCATTCCACCCAGGTGGTCCGCTCCTGCTGGTTTCCCTGCGCATCGCGGAAACGCTCGGTATGCGCCACATTAAAGTTCATCACTGTCCGCCCATTCACATTGTTGGTGGTGCAATCTTTGCCCAGATTCCCAATCACCTGCAGTTTTATCATAACCGTAAATTTTTCTTGGTAAAGACAGCAAATTACGGGCAGGGAAAACGAGAAACAACCGTTTTTTCACCCTGTGTATAAAAAAGGGGTAGCGGTTTGAAGTTTGAGGTAGCTGCCGCGTGCGGGAAGGGTTTGGATTGACTGGCTCCCTGAGGGTCAATGGTTTATTTCCTGTTTTCCCGCACGCGGCAGCTACCTCAAACTTCAAACCTCAAACCTCAAACTTTCGTACTTTTGCCGTTATGTCTCGCAAAGGAAAAGTACTGGTCGCTATGAGCGGAGGGATCGATAGCACGGTCACCGCACTGATGCTGCATGAGCAGGGCTATGAGGTAGTGGGTATTACGATGAAGACCTGGGATTATGCCAGTTCGGGATCCAGCAAAAAGGAAACCGGCTGCTGTAACCTCGACTCGTTCAACGACGCCCGCATGGCAGCGGTTCACCATGGTTTTCCGCATTTCGTGCTGGATATCAGGGATGAGTTCGGCGGTTTCGTGATCGAGAATTTCGTGGAAGAATACCTGGCCGGCCGAACGCCCAACCCTTGTGTGATGTGCAATACGCATATCAAATGGCGGGCGCTGCTGAAACGCGCCGACGCGCTGGAATGCGACTATATCGCAACCGGGCACTATGGTATGATCAACCGGCACAGCAACGGTCGCTATTATGTATCGAAAGGGGTGGATGATACCAAAGACCAGAGTTATGTGCTCTGGGGGCTGCAGCAAGACCTGCTCAGCCGCACCCTGCTGCCCCTGGGTGGCTACCGCAAAACGGAGATTCGCCAGATGGCCCTCGAATTCGGCTATCCCGAACTCGCCAAAAAAGCGGAGAGTTATGAAATCTGTTTTGTACCCGACAACGACTACCGGGGATTCCTGAAAAAGAAAGTCGCCGGTCTCGAAGAACGTGTAACCGGCGGAGCATTCGTTGATAAAAACGGTCGCATTCTCGGTAAACACAAAGGCTATCCGTTTTATACCATTGGTCAGCGGAAAGGACTTGATATTGCCCTGGGACGCCCCGTGTTCGTGACCGGGATCGATCCTGACACCAATACCGTGGTGCTGGGCGACGAAGAAGACCTGAACCGCTCGGATATGCTGGTCACAAAGATCAACTGGATGAAATACGATGGTATTACCGACGGCATGGAAGCCACCACCAGGATCCGGTACAAAGACAAAGGCGCCTTATCGAACCTGTACGCAGAAGACAATGGTGTACGGGTGCGGTTCTTCGATGCCGTGAAAGGCATCGCGCCCGGTCAGAGCGCCGTTTTTTACGAAGGCAACGATGTAATCGGCGGCGGCATCATTCAACGCAATAATCCCATCCCATAATCGTTACATCGCTATGCATTACCTGAAGGCGGCCCTGTTTCTCGTGCTGACAGCCCTGTTGACCGGGGGATGTGGAAAAGAATCTGCCACGGTGGGTACCAGCCGGCCGGCCGACTATGTAAACCTGGTTCCGGGCAAGTATATTATTTACCAGCTCGATAGCCTCGTAAAATCAGCCACCAACGACACCGCTTATTTTATTCACAGCTACCAGGCCAAAGACGTGATCGACGCCGAAATAACCGATGGCATGAACCGGCCGAGCTGGCGGGTCTTTCGTTACCTGCGCCCGCTTGACAGCAACGACGAATCGGCCTGGCAGGCCAGCGACACTTACCTGGTTACCCCTACTGCCGGAAACCTGGAAGTGGTGGAGAACAATCTTCGTTACCTGAAGCTGGCAGCTCCGCTGGCGGGTGGCGAAACCTGGATGGGCAACCGTTATATTGCCGCCACGCCCGGCAGCAGCCTGGAATACCTGCAGGCCTGGCAGTACAGTATCACCGATATCGATCAACCTTTTACTGCATTCGACGTACCGGTAGACAGTTGCATTACCGTACTGCAAACCGACGAAGGTGAAAATTTCGCCGACAACCGTACGCCGGCAAATATCGACCTCGACGGCTATCGCATTTACAGCATCGAAGTGTATGCGAAACACATTGGGCTCATCTACAAAGACCTGGTTTACTGGACCTTTGAAAAGAGAACCGTCGATAATGCAGGCAACCCAACCGTGCCACACCCAACGGGTAACAAAGACGGCGCAGGCATCCGGTTAAGGATGATCTCGCACAATTGACGACACCCCTGCAGCAAATTCTAGCTGCAAATCTTCTCCCCGCTGCAGCGGCTGCAGCAGAAACATCATATCCTTCAAAAAAAGTCTACCGCTACAGTTGACAATAATCAGTTCCCCGAGTGACCAGCGTCACCCGACGGGCTTTTTATAAAGGCGAACTTTCAGAAAACTTATTACAATGACCGGTAGCCTGTCTGCAGAAGAAATTGAAGCTGTACTAAGCAAGCAGTCGCTGGGACGCATTGGCTGTCATGCCGATGAAACCACCTATGTCGTTCCCATAAACTATCTCTATGAAGGTGGATACCTGTACTGTTATACACAGGAAGGCCTGAAGATATCCCTGATGCGTAAGAACCCGGCGATTTGTTTCCAGACAGACGATATGGAAAATTTCGCGAACTGGAAAAGCGTAATCGCCTGGGGAAATTTTGAGGAGCTGCAAGACAATCATGCGCGCAGGGAGGCGCTGGCAAAAATGGCCAACCAGGCGCTGCCGTTGGTCAACAGTGAGCGGGTGCGGCAATCTGCCGACTGGCCCTTCACCAACCACGACAAAGAAGAGGTAACAGGGATCGTTTTCAGGATCCGGCTGACAAAAAAAACCGGCCGTTTCGAGAAAACGCAGCAGCATAAATAAATGCCGGCAATACGCGGGCTAGTCATATAAATCAGCGGTTATGAAACAGGCTTTGCGACATGCCACGAAATTGTTGGGCGACACCGGCAATACACCGTCCGTTTGCCTGGTAATGCCGTTCGAACCACAGCTCAACGACAAAGCCAGTATCACCGGCCGTTTAAAGAACATGCTCGCGAAAGCCGAAGGACGGCTGTTGCAGTTCTATCCTTCCAATAAGGCGCTGCCGGTGCTGTCGGGCTTACAGCAACTGATTGCCCGCATCAATTTTTACAACTATAAAAAAAGCATCGCCTTACTCGCTACTCCCAACACCTGCAAGCTGCTGTACCTCGATTTCCCCGTTACAGAAACCGTACTGGCGGGGCAGCACTTCGACATCCGCGAAGTGATCAGGGCAAGGCAGCAGGAGCCGGAATACCTGGCAATGGTGTTTGCCGGCCAAACGTGCAGGGTATTTACGGGTAGCGGTCAGCGTATGACCTGTATCAAACAAAACCAGTTGCAGAACGAACCCGCACCGGGTTTTACCGAACTGTTCCTGCAACACATGGACCAGGACCTCGGGCTGTTATTAAATGCCTGCCCCCAGCCCGTTTTTGTACTCGGAGAAACGGAGGTGCTGGAGCATATCAGCGGGCTTACCAGCCACCACGACCATATCGCCGGTTTTATACCCGGCAAATTCCACAAGGCCAGCGAGCAGGAGTTTCTGGCGGCACTTCTCCCCGAATTGAAAAACTGGGAGCAACATACTACCCGCCTCTTGCTGCAGCGGCTTCACAAAGCGAAAAAAGACGATCATCTATCATTCGGCTTCCGGGAGGTTTGGAATGCAGCAACCCATCGCCGGGGTCAATTATTGATCGTTGAAGAAGATGGCAGCTATCCTTCGCCGCTCAATACACAGGCTACAAGCCTCATCAATGATGCCATTGAAAAAGTATTGGACGATGGCGGGGAAGTAGAATTCGTTGCCCCGGGCGTTTTGAAAGAATATCGCGGCATCGCACTTATCGAGCAGCACCACCTGCATTGAGGCGGATAATATTTGCTTATCCGAACAGGTATTGTCTATCCGGCATCAGTGAGCCTGGAAAATTCAGCTCCATGGAACAGGCGGCTTAATGCAGGATCATTCGACGATTGCCATAGCTGCAGCTTTGATTGAGGAACGATACGCCAGAAATTTTTCTTTTTCATATCATCATAGTCACGCCCCCTGATAAAAAGGCCGGTAACAGTGGAGCGGTTCCGGAAATGCACATTTACCGGTTTGTTATGCCGGTCTGCTGCTTCTACATACTTCTCGATCAGATCAAAGGTCATAATGAAATATTTAAAGTCTAATAAGCGGATCGGGACCTGGCTTCAGCCACTATCATGGCTTTGCCTTCGACAATCTTTCCATGCAGTCCGCGAATGGCATTCATGGCATGCTCGCGGGCCATTTCAACAAAACCAAAGCCACGGCTATGACCTGTACTACCATCGAGCACAAGGTGGATCGCCGTTACCGGTCCATAACGTACAAAAAGATCGCGAAGGTCGGCTTCTCTTACTGCGAAGCTTAAATTGGAAATGTGTAAGTTCATTTTCATTATTTTATAACGACAGGCGCCAATGCGGGTTGACGTCCCAGTAAATGAATCTGCTGAAAATGCGAGCGAATGGCTGCTCCCATTGTCGGCAGACAATGATAGGGCAACTGGTAATCGGCGCAGGTAGCCTGTACAATCTTGCTCAGGGCCGGATAGTGAATGTGACTGATACGGGGAAACAGGTGGTGTTCGATCTGGAAATTCAGTCCGCCGACCAGCCAGGAAATGATCCTGCTGTCAGGTGAAAAATCAGCAGTGGTCAGCACCTGGTACTCTGCCCATCCGGTATCCAGTTTTTTAGTAACCCCCTCCTGCGTATGTTCGAAAGTTGTCCCTTCTACCACATGCGCCAATTGAAAGACTATGGCCAGCGTGAGGCCCATACCGGCATGCAAGGTCAGGAAGAACAGCAGCCAATGCTGCCAGCCGGTAAGCACTATAGGTAACACAATGTAAAAGAACAGGTATAATAATTTGCTGCTCCAGAAAATAACATGTTCCGCCGGTGGCATTTTTGTACGCATAGCCACAGCACCGAGGCGAGGCTTGAAATATTTATCGAAATCCTGCACCAACACCCAGATCAGTGAACTGAAGGCATAAAGCAGCGGTGTGTACAGGTGCTGGAAACGGTGTACCGGCAGCCAGCGTTGTGAGCTGCACATCCTGATAAGGGGGCTCTTGGCGATATCATCATCAATACCGTCCACATTTGTATAGGTATGATGAATTACATTGTGCTTATACTTCCAGATAAAGCTGTTACCGCCCAATGCATTCAGGGTAAATCCCAGGCAATCGTTAACCCGTTTGTTGGTCGAATAACTCTGGTGATTGGCATCGTGCATAATATTAAACCCAATGCTGGCACTGGTTAAACCAAGCAGGAGACCGATCACTGTGGTCAGCAACCAACCCATTGGAATCAATAAGAATACGAGGTAAGCAGCAATGGCAATGGAGATCAGCACTACCGATTTAATGTAGAGCTGCCGATTGCCCGTTCTGGCCAGTTGGCGGTTGTCGAAATAATCATCCACCGCCTGGTGCAGGGCCTTGGAAAAATCTGCTTTTTTATTGTTGAATACCAGCTTCTTCATGACGGAGTTAAGGGGTAACAGGGAATTATTACCAGCGGCTGCGCGGAGTGCGCGGCTCTCTTTCCCTGGCTACTGCCACCGAGATAGCGCGCCCGTCCACTTCGCGGTTGTTCAGCTCGGCCATAGCCCTGTTGGCATCGGCATCGGAACTCATTTCAACAAAAGCAAAGCCGCGACTGCGGCCGGTCTCGCGATCAGTAATTATTTTTGCGGAACTCACTTCGCCGTAGGCACCGAATAATTTCAACAGATCATTTTCCTGCACCTGAAATCCCAGGTTCGATACATACATGTTCATAACAAACTTGTTAATGGTTAAAAAATGTAACAAGAAGAACTGCTACGGCGTAAAGAGGAGGAAAATAATTACTGACGAGAACGGGTGTAAAAACGTTACTAATCCTGACTGACTGAAGTAGAACTTATGTTAACAAGTACGAAGATACTCTTTTATTCCGATACCGGGGATAATATTAACATTCCCATTCCTTCTGTAGTAACGCGGCAAACATGCTGTCGGCCTTCTCCGTATAGCCGTTGATGAACCGCACCGCTACCGGTTTCATACCGTGTTCGCGTACCAGCCATTGCACATTCTCTTCATTTTCCTTTTTGAAAACAGAGCAGGTAATATAAAGCAGGTGACCCTGCGGTCGCAGCCGCGCAAGGGCATTGGTTACAATCGTTTTCTGCAGTTGTGAAAACCGGCTGATGCTTTCGGGATTAAAGAAAGAGAGGTTCTCGGGGGAACGCGACCAGGTACCGCTACCGGTGCAGGGCAGATCGGCAATCAGCAGGTCTTGCGGTGGGATGGAAGGCGCTTCCAGGCTGAGGTCGGCTTCCAGGCGACGGTAGTTGCGAATCCCCGCCCGTACAAAACGCGCCGCCAGGTTAACAAGAATGGTCTGCCGTATATCGGTTACCGTTAGAAAAGCACCCGGGAACATATCCATTGCCAGCAGTGACTTGCCGCCGCTGGCAGCGCAACAATCCCATATAGCAGCCGGCTGGTCATTGATCAGTTGCAACAATTCACCGGTGCGCTGGCTGCTGAGGTCTTGTATGACCACTTCTTTATCGAGCGCGAAGTCGGTCGCTGCATCATAGCCGTTCGGCAGGCGCAGACTGCTGTTACCGATCAGCTCATAGCCGACCCAACGTTCCTCCAGCTTTCTTATCACTTTCTCTTTTTGCCCGGGTCTGATCCGTGCAAAAAGGTCGGGCTGCTGCAGGTGCGACAGGGAAAAGGCTACAGGATCAATGCTTTCGCTCAGCAAATCGTGCCAGGGGAAAATCTCCAGTTCCGGTAAACCAATACCCAGTATCGCTGCTTTTTCGGTAAGACCCAAAGCAGCAGCGGCATTCCATTCTTCGCTAAAAGCGCCTAATAAAAGACCGGGCCCGGCGGCCGACAAAAACAGGCCTGTCAGCATCCGTTCGCGTGGTGCGAGGCCGGGCAATGCATGTCCCATCCTGAACCATCCATAACACAACTGAAGTATCTGCCGGCGGTCGCGCGCGCCATGCTTTTTGTGAGTCGCAAAATATTGACGGGCGTAGTGTGTAAAAGGCATTTCACCCCGGTAGGCTTGCACCAGTTGCAGGGCGGTTTGCAGGTGTGCCTCCGCGTACATGCTTACAGTTCAAGCAGTGCCTTCACCAGGTCTTTGCCGAAGAGCAGCAACTCGGGTTTCTCGAGCAGCTCTTTTACCCTTACCAGGAAGCTCACCGACTCACGGCCGTCAATAATACGGTGATCATAGCTCAATGCCAGGTACATCATCTGCTTCACCACCACCTGGCCGTTAACAGCCATGGGTCGCTCCTGTATCTTGTGCATGCCGAGAATGGCCGACTGGGGGATATTGATAATGGGCGTGCTCATCAGCGAGCCGAATACACCGCCATTGGTAATAGTGAAAGTGCCGCCCTGCATCTCTTCCATCGACAACTTGTTGTCGCGCGCCTTGGTAGCCAGCTCCACTACTTTCTTTTCGATCTCGGCCATGCTGAGGCTTTCTGCGTTGCGGATCACCGGCACCACCAGCCCCTTGGGGGCAGACACCGCGATGGAGATATCGCAATAATCGTGGTAGATAATCGAATCGCCGTCGATATAGGCGTTCACAGCCGGCCAATCCTGCAGGGCATAACAAACGGCTTTGGTGAAGAAGCTCATAAAGCCGAGGTTCACGCCATGACCCTCTTTGAATTTGTCTTTGTATTGCGCACGGATTGCCATGATCGGCCCCATATCCACCTCGTTGAAGGTGGTCAGCATGGCCGTGGTGTTTTTGGCTTCCACGAGGCGGCGCGATACTGTCTTGCGCAGGTTGCTCATTTTCTCGCGGCGCTCTTCGCGGCCAAACAATGCCACCCCCGGTTTACGGCCTGGGTTGTTCAGGGCTTCCAGCACATCGTGCTTTAATATCTTCCCGTTGCTGCCGCTGGCAGTGACTGATTTCGGATCAACTTTTTTATCGGCGATGATGGCCGCAGCCACCGGGGTTGCTTTGAGGTCATTCGGAACGGCCGTAACCGGGGCGTTGGCTGCCGCAGGTTTGGCGCTTTCTTTAACGGCTTCTTTGGCGGCAGCAGGCAAGGCCGTTTCATCGGGTACGGCGACGTCGGTATCGATCGAAGCGATGGGTTCGCCGATTTTTACGGTATCGCCTTCTTTGAATAAAACCGACAGCTTACCCGATTCTTCTGCATTCAGCTCAAAAGTGGCTTTTTCGCTTTCCAGTTCGGCGATCACTTCGTCGCGCCGCACCAGGTCGCCTTCTTTCTTCACCCATTTCAATATGGTCACTTCCGTGATCGACTCGCCGACCACCGGTACCTTGAGTACGATCTTACCCTTGCCTACTGCTTTTGCGGGAGCCGCTTCTTTAGCAGGTGCTGCAGCCGGCGCTTTTGCGGCGGCCGGCGCCGGTTTGTTTTCGGCAGTGCCTGCCGGCGCAGCAGCGGTTTCGTCGATCGAAGCCACCACATCACCTATTTTCAGGGTGTCTCCTTCATTGGCCCTGGTTTGCAGCACACCTGCCTGCTCGGCATTCAGTTCAAAGGTCGCTTTCTCACTTTCCAGTTCGGCGATCACTTCGTCGCGCTGCACATAGCTACCGCTC